>JAIQGE010000013.1 GCA_020072815.1 Terriglobia bacterium
CTACCACCCCGACTTCGCCGCTTTCCGGCAGCGTTTGCGCGCTGCGGGAAAACCCAAAAAGGTCATCCGCATCGCTCTGGCCCATAAGCTTCTGGTCCGCCTCAACGCCAAAGCCCGTGAAGTACGCAATCAGTTCCCGAGGTGGCTCCCTGCGTTCTCGCTCTGAGTTAAATATCGCCAGCCGTAGTTGGGATGGTGGGGAAAGTGGGAAACGCGCCAGCGTTTTCCAAGGCGGCCTTGCCGCCGTCTTTTCCACCATCCGCTTTCCCTTGGCCCTTGACAAACCAGACAGTCGCTCCCCCTTCATCCCAATATCTAAATGACTTACGCGATTCATCCCAATAGAAACTCTTTTTCGAGCGCAGGCGCCCCCGCCTGCGATGTCCAAGTCTAAATTCCATATAAACATAAGCAAACAAACAGCTTACATTACCACAACCACAAGCGAAAGTCAAGCGAATTCGGCTCCTGTTCGGGCCAAACAGCCCGCAATCCAACATCTTGGGATGGCTCACCTTAGATCAATCCAACATCTTGTGGTTTTGCTGGAAGAGCCTTCCAGGGCCGCGTGGAGGACTCTAAAAAGAGAGTCCCCGATGAAACCCGATGACCCCGATGACCCCGATGTCCCGATGTCCCGATCTACCCCACCCTCACCGCCGCTCCTTCATCCTTCAGCACTTCCGTCGCCGATGTGTACCGTCCCAGCGGCGCGGCCACCTGCGCTCCCTGGACCAGGCCGCGGACTTGTCGCAGCATCTCACGGGCGATCTGGATGCCCTCCGCACGGGCGGCGTCCGCGTTGGGCGCGCGGGCCATGCGATCAATGATGGCGTCCGGCACGGAGACCCGCAGTTCGTTCTTCATAAACTCAGCGTTGCGGACGCTGGTCAGCGGCCATATGCCGGCCAGAACGGGGATGCGGCAGTGCTCGATGCGTCGCAGGAATTGCTCCAGCAGGGTGATGTCGAATACCGGCTGGGTTACGGCGAAGTCGGCGCCGGCTTCCACTTTGTATTCGAAGCGGCGGACCTCCTCGTCAATGTTGCCGATGCCGGGATTGGCGCCCACGCCGATCACGAATTTCGTCCCGCTGCCGATGGGGTTGCCGCCAATGTCCAGCCCGAAATTCAGGTTGTGCACAATGTTGACCAGCCCAATGGCGTCCACATCGAACACCGCAGTGGCGTCAGGGTAATTGCCCAGCTTGGGCGGATCACCGGTAATGCAGATCAGGTTGTGGATGCCCATGGTGTCGCAACCCAGCAGCTCTGATTGCATGCTGAGCACGTTGCGGTCGCGGCAAGTGAAATGAAGAACGGTTTCTATCTCCGCCTGCTGCTGGACCAGCGTGCATAAGGCCAGGTTGCTCATACGGGCTGAGGCCCGCGGGCTGTCCGGGATATTGATGGCGTCAATGCCTGCGGCTTTCAGGTACTTGGCGCCTTCCACTTCCTTGCGGAAGTCAACGCCTTTGGGCGGTACGATCTCGACCAGGGTGACGAACTCTCCACCGGCCAGTTTGCGACCGAGGCTGGAACGCTGGCCCAGGGGCGGAGGTTCAATGCTGGATTCGCGCTTGCGCTCGGTGACCACGGCGAACGCTCCGCCGCTTTTGCCTTTGGCGTCACTCATGCGCAGGGCGGACTTCATGGCCTTGATATGCTCCGGCGTGGTCCCGCAGCAGCCGCCCACCAGACCCACGCCGGCGTTGACGAACTTGCGGGCGTAGCTGGCCATGTATTCCGGCGAACAGAGATAGATGTTGCGTCCTTCAATGCTGCGCGGGATGCCGGCGTTGGGCTGGGCTGACAGGGGTTTGTCCGTCTGGCGGCGTATGCGTTCCACCGCCTCCAGCATGGCCACCGGGCCTACGCTGCAATTGCAGCCGATCACGTCCGCGCCCCACTCATCCAGCTTGGCGACAAAGGTTTCCGGGCTGGCGCCGTCCAGACAGTTGCCGTCTTCGTCAATGGTGACCTGGGCGACAACCTGCGTTTGTGGCGAGACGTCGCGCGCGGCCAGCAGGGCCTGATGCAGCTCTTCCAGATAGCCGAAGGTCTCCAGCATGATTACGTCCACGCCACCTTCAATCAACGCTCTTATCTGCTGACGAAAAGATTCGCGGGCTTCTTCGCGGGACGTTTTGCCCAGCGGTTCGATCCTCACGCCCAGCGGGCCTACCGATCCGGCCACCAACACGGCGACCGCCTTCTTCAGATTGAAGGCGTCAGCAGCTTCGCGGGCCAACTGTGCGCCGCGCAGGTTGATTTCGCGTACTTTGTCGGCCAGTCCATGGTGGGCCAGGCGAAACGAGTTGCCGCCAAAGGTATTGGTCTCAATCACTTCAGCGCCGGCGTTGAGGTATTCCTGATGCACTCCGCGAATCAGGTCGGGCTGCGTGAGGTTCAGCTCGTCGTAACACTTATTAATGAAGACGCCTTTTGCGTAGAGCAGCATGCCCATGGCTCCGTCACAAAGTACGGGGCCTTGCTTCAAACGGCTTACAAGGTCTTGTGGCATGGTGCAGTGACTTCAGAATACCCCAGCCCAGCCGTTCTGGCCATGCCGGGCAAAAATTTGCCGCAAAAAGACGGCAATAGACGCGTTCTAGTTCCACGGCGAGGTGTGCCGGTCCCATAGGCCTGGGAGCGAGGACTTCTAGCGCCGGCGGGGGTTCGCGGGTGCGCAGAGCGTCGCCGCGAAATTTGCTCTGCTATAATTTCGGATTCATTCCAAAAGGGATAAGGGTCATCAATCAAGAATGGACGGAAAGAAGTATGTCCGGGAAGCACTCATCATTCTGCTGGCGTGCACGCTGGCAGGTTGTGGTTCAAACTCGTCCACTAACAACACGCCTCCGCCCACCGGAATCACCAAGCGCGTGCTGATTTCCAACACGTCAACCAACACGGTGAACATGCTTGACGCCCAAAAAGACAAGCCGGCCACCAAGACTTTCGGGGCATCCGCCCCCACCAAGATGGTGACCGCGGGCGGCAAGACCATTGTCCTAAACAGCAATGCGGCTGAGATCTCGATCATTGACAACGCCACGGAAGCTGTAACTTTTACTCCTCTCCTGGCCGACCTTCCCTTTGATATTGCCATTACGCCGGACGGAAAGACGGCGTGGGTCGCAGTGCGAAATCCGGGGTTTGTGCAGGCCGTGGACACCGCCACCGGAGCCGTCACGCACAGCGTGATCGTGCCCAGTGTGAGCCGGCTGGCAATGAGTCCCAGCGGCAGCAAGCTGCTGGCCTTCAGCGATGACCCCCAAAATCTTCCCACCAACGCCAATTCTTTCTTTGCGATTGATACCGCCAATCCTCCCGCCAACGGGACGCCATTCGCAATGACCGCTGGCGACCAGCCGATTACAGGCGTCTTTGGCAGCAGTGAGACGCAGGTTTTTGTTTTGAACTGTGGCGCCGAGTGCGGCGGAACCAAGGCGCCCAGCGTGGTGCGCGTGGACCTGACCGGCGCCACTCCGAACGCCGCGGTTACCGGGACCATCAAAGGCGCCACCGTGGGACTCCTGAACACCGGGAAGCTGTTTATTGCAGGGACCCCCGTCGGCAGCCCCACGGGAACTTTGCAGGTGATTGACACAGCGTCGTTGACCGCCGGACCCGACATCGCCATTACCGACGGGCGCCACACCATCATGTCTCTGGCCAGCAACAATCACCTTTACATCGGAGCATCCGGATGCACCCCGGGGCCAATCAACGCGCAAAACCTGGTGCAAGGATGCCTGAGTATCTTTAATACAGGCGCGGCGGCTGGCCCGGGCAATCCGGTTCTTCCGCTGGAGTCAGCTTTCCGCCAGAACTTTGACGTCACGGCCTTCCAGCCCATCTCCGGGCGCAACGTCCTGTACGTCTGCCAAGGCGCGGAACTGGACATCTTCGACATCACTGCAGACGCGCCCGCCGCCAGCATCCAGCAGATTGACATTGTGGGCAAAGCGTATGGCGTTGTGCAGATCGATCCCTAGGGCTTTTTCAAATTCCCTCTCATTGATCCAGTCTCGTTAAGCGAAGCGCACTGCGCTTGCGGTGATGATGGAATGCTTTTTGAATTTCACATCATCGTGGGCGGGATAGTCCGTGCGGTAGTGGGCCCCGCGGCTTTCCAGGCGGGCCAGCGCCGAGCGGGTGATGAGGGTCGCCGCAGTGTGGATGTTTCCGGCTTCGCAATGGCGGCGTGAGACCGGAGGCGGCACTCGCTGGGACGCAGCTTGCAACTGCTCCAAAGCTTCCGTCATGCCCTTGCGCGTTCGCACAATGCCTACTTTGTTCCACATCAACTGCTGGACTTCGCTGATCAAGGCTTCCGCGTCCGCAGTCGGGTTGCCGGCAGAAGCAGAGGCTGTCGTTCCGTTGGAAGCCGTGCTGGTTTCGCCGGTGTCCCTCCGCATCGCGGTTGCTGCCCGCGCGCCGAACACCAAGCCCTCCAAAAGGGAATTGCTGGCCAGACGATTCGCGCCGTGGACGCCGGTGCACGCGGTTTCTCCCGCGGCGTAGAGTCCGGGCAGGCTGCTGCGTCCGTAAAGGTCCGTGCGCACGCCGCCCATCAGATAGTGGGCTGCCGGACGGATGGGGATCAGGTCCACGGTGATGTCCACGTTGTACTGCAGGCAAGTCTGGTAAATGCGCGGGAAACGGGCCTTGATGTGGTCTTCTTTCAAATGGGTCAGGTCCAGGTAGACCACAGGTTCTTTCAGGGGGCTGACTTCCAGTTCGTGAGCGATGGCGCGGGCCACCACGTCCCGCGGGGCCAGTTCGCCCATTTCATGATATTTCGGCAGAAAGCGGTGCAGCTCAGCGTTGCGCAGCACCGCGCCTTCACCGCGCAGGGCTTCAGACAGCAGGAAGCGCGGCGCCTTCTTGACGTAAAGCGCCGTGGGATGGAACTGCACGAACTCCATGTCACTGATTTCCGCTCCGGCCCGGTAGGCCATGGCCACGCCGTCGGCCGTGGCCACCGCCGGGTTGGTGGTGTTGCTGTAGACGTTGCCGGCCCCGCCGGTGGCCAGCAGAATTGCGGCGCAGCGCACCAAGTGTTGCGGCCCCTTGGTGGAAATCAGGCTGACCCCGCAAACCCGGCCGTCTTCCATGTGCAGGCCGGAGGAGAACTCATACTCGCAAAAAGAAATGTTTTTGAGAGTGGAGGCCTTGGCATGCAGGGCGCGGCCGATCTCACGGCCCGTGGAGTCGCCGTGCGCATGCAGGATGCGGTCACGGCTGTGGGCCGCTTCGCGGGTAAACGTCAGCTTGGTCCCTTTGCGGTCAAACTCCGTGCCCCAGTCAATCAGTTCCTGGATCCGGTGCGGACCTTCTTCCACCAGGGTATGGGCCGCGTCGGTGTTCACAATTCCGTCGCCAGCGCTCACGGTGTCCTGAAAGTGCAGGCTGATTTCATCTTCGTCGCTCAGCGCCACGGCGATGCCGCCTTGCGCGTACTGGGTGGCAGACTCGGTCAACTCCTGCTTGGCCAGGACCAGTACTTTGCCCCCTTCCGCCAGCGTAATGGCCGCACGCAGGCCGGCCACGCCCGACCCGACCACGATGAAATCCACGTGCTGTGGAAGTTTATTCATGAATCGGCAATGGTAACAAAGGGAGGGAACGATTGAGAAATTGCCCAGCCTAAAAGACAGTTCCTTGGGACCGCAGAACAACACAGATTTCAATTGCATTTGGTCCTGCCGTCTATTAATTTCGTGAAAATTGCCGGAGTTTTCTGCTCTGGCAAGAAAGCAACTTGAGTGAAGATGCCTGCCAGGTCCTACGACTGCTCATGGCATCCTCAACCTTGAATCCCTTCCGGGAGGCGACATGACCGCACGACAACTGCATCTCGGGCTCTGTTTGATTTGCTTTTCCTTGTTAAGTTCCAGTTTGGTTTTCGCTCAGGCCCCAGCCTCCCTGGGCGAGTACGTGTACGCCTTACCGCCAGGATGGAATGCCACGCAGTATTCAGACGGAATTGTGCTCATGTCGCCTCCCTCGGTGACCAACGAGCGGTGTGTGGTCACCCTCTGGCCCATGCGACCGGCTGGCGCCAACCTGCTAAGCGATGCTTACAACCTCTTTAGCGACATATACAAAACTTATGAGCTGCGAAACCAAACCAACCGCGGCTCTCCCATGCCGTCATCCGTCGTGCGTGGCACTTCAGGGCAGGGGTGGGACTATGTGGTCGTAAGGAAGGGCGTTGCTCCTCCGGGCTCGCCTGAGTCCCGCCTGGCTTTTGTTTTCGTCGCGAAGCTCAATAATCGCCTGGCGGTTATCTCAGGGGTTTCCAAAGATCCCCTGGTGAGCACTTGTTTTGGGGAACTCGCCTACAACGCGTGGCCCCGGTTCTTCTATAGCTTGAGGTTCAAGACCTGGACCCCGGTTGATCAGGCTCCCGCGCTGCGCAAGAAACTGGCGGGAGTTTGGACCATTGCGACGGGGAGCGTCGCCGACCAATTCACCTTTGCCGCCAACGGCCGCTATGCTGGCGCGTCCGCCCGCCAGACTTACGGCAGGATCTCCAATTCAGAAGTGGTGACGACCACGCAAGGGTTCTTCGGCAACGGAGCGTACACGCTCAAAGAGGACACCATCACGCTTACGCCGGACGACCACAGCCGCCGGCCGGAAAGCGGGCTCATCCGCGTGGAGGAAGAAAGCAAAGACGACGGGAGAAGCTGGGTTGAAATTCTCTACCTGTTGAGGACGAGTTCGGTTGACGGCAAGGACTACGAGGTTCGCTATCAAAAGAAATAATCCCGCATCTGGTTAGGGAAGCCTGGCCGGTCTGCCAGTTCGATGGAATTGTCTTCTCCCCTGGCTGCTTCATTTATCATCAGAAGCAGCGTGAAGAGAATCAAAGTCAGGCTGAAATCCCAAAGTTACGACGTGCTGATCGCCTCCGGATTGCTGCGGCATGCCGGACGCGAGGTGCGCCGCTTGCTGCCGTCGCGGGAGAGCCGCGTGTTTGTGGTCACGTCGCCGAACGTGCGGCGGCGCTGGGGAGGTCCGCTGGAGAAATCTTTGCAGCAGGCCAAGTTGCACTATCTGGTCCTGGAGATGAATGACGGCGAGCCGTCTAAGCATCTGGCCACCGTGGAGCAACTGGCCGAACAGATGGTGCGCGCCGGCGCGGACCGCAAATCGCTGGTGGTGGCTTTTGGCGGAGGCGTGGTGGGCGACAGCGCCGGATTTCTCGCCGCCATCTTCCTGCGCGGCGTTCCTGTGGTGCAAATTCCCACCACGCTTCTGGCGCAAGTGGACGCCAGCATCGGCGGCAAAACCGGCGTGAATTTGCGCGCGGGCAAAAACCTGATTGGCGCGTTTCATCAGCCGCGGGCCGTGCTGGTGGACCCGGAAGTGCTGAGCACGCTGAGCGACCGCGAATTTCGCGCGGGGCTGTTTGAGTCGCTCAAGTGCGGCGTGATCCGCGATAAGAAGCTCTTTGATTTCATGGTCAGCCGAGCGCCGCAGATATTGAAGCGCGATAGCACGGCGCTGCGGCGGATCATCACGGATTCTATTCAGGTGAAGGCTCAGGTGGTTGCTGCCGATGAAAAAGAATCCGATCTTCGCCGTATCTTGAATTTTGGACATACCGTTGGCCACGCGCTGGAGGCCGCGACCGGGTACTCGCATCTTCTCCACGGCGAAGCGGTGGCCTGGGGCATGATTGCGGCGGCGATTATCGCCAGTGACGCCGGTGTTTGTTCGGAAGAAACTGCAAAGCAGATCAAGTCCGCCGTGCTGGCTTACGGACCGTTGCCGCCGGTCACCTGCGCGACGGACGAAGTGCTGGACCGCATGGCCGCGGACAAGAAGACCGTGGCGGGTTCGGTGCACTTTGTGCTGCCGCAGAAGATTGGCAAAGTGAAGATTAGCAGTGACATTCCTGCCGAAATCGTCAGGCACGCCGTGGAGCAAATCACAAGTCATGCCTGAGGCCAAGACATCCATGGAAGAAACGGGAACGGTCCGCCCAGGCGGAGCCGCAGGCGAAACGCAAACCGGAGTGGGCGGAACGCAGTCTGCAACGGGCACAACGCCTGTTGGAACCGCAGGCGCAAAGCCTGCTGGAATTGAAGACGAGCGCGCCGCGGCGCAGGCCGTGCGCCAGATGTTTGACGAAATCGCTCCCCGCTACGACTTTGCCAACCACACGCTCTCCCTGAACGTGGACCGTCTATGGTGGCGGCGCACCGCGCGGACTTTTTCGCATATCCTCAAGCGCGATGACGCGCGGGTGCTGGATCTTTGTGCCGGCACCGGAGACATGGCCGTGGCTTTGCGCTCGGCCGCGAGTCGCGAAAAGAGTTCTACCGCCATCTGCGCGCTGGATTTCTCCCACCAGATGCTGCAGCACGGCCTGGACAAATACGCCAGGAACCAGATTCAGCCGGTGGAAGCCGACGCGCTCCGGCTTCCGTTGAGCGATGCCAGCGTGGACCTGGTGGTTTCAGCGTTCGGGTTCCGTAATCTCGCCAACTACGACGCTGGTTTGCGCGAGATCTTTCGCGTGCTCAAGCCCGGCGGGGAAGTAGGCATCCTGGACTTCGGCGAGCCGGGCGGCTTGCTCGGCAAACTCTATGGTTTCTATTTCCGCAAAATCCTGCCGCGCATCGGCACGTTCATCTCCGGTGTGCGCGGGCCGTACGAATACCTGCCTGCATCGGTCAAGAAATTTCCCGCTCCCCAGCAGATGCTCGGCCGCATGGAGTCCGCGGGCTTCCAAGACGTGAGTTGGACGCCCTACACATTTGGGATTGCCGGTCTCTATCGCGGGAAAAGATGATTCTCACCGCGGAGGCGCGGAGACGCTGAGAAGAGCGAAACTCTGCGGACGGCTAGGCACCCAGTGCGCCAGTGTAAATCGCCATTCCGACCACGGCGTCCGCGCCGATTTTATCCAGCGCATTGATTTCCTCCATGGAGCGAATCCCGCCGGCGACAATCAGTTGGCGGGTTGTGCTTGCACGAAGCCTGCGCGCAACGTCCATGGGAAAGCCGCTCATGGTGCCTTCCGTATCAATGTGTGTGTAGAGAAACGCGTTGCAATAATCCTCCAGCGCGCGCATCACGTCCAGCGGAGCAATGCGGGTGCTTTCCTTCCAGCCTTGAATCGCCACTTTGCCTCCGCGGGAATCAATCGCAAACGTCAGGTGCTCCGCGCCTAGCGCCTGCGAGCACTCTTCAGCAAGAGCGGTATTGATGGCGCCGTCCTTGATCAGCGCAGACCCGAAGATCACGCGGCGCGCGCCGAGCACCAGCAGCTCGCGAGCGCGGTCCACGGTGCGAACGCCGCCGCCAACCTGACAGCCGAGCCGCTTGCAGATCATGGCGATCAGGTCGTGGTTGCTGCCATTGTTCATGGCCGCGTCGAGGTCTATCAGTTGGACCAGCGGGTATTTTGCGAAGCGCTCAATCCAGTAATTGAAGTCGTCAAACTCCAGGGCCTTCTTCTCGCCCTGGACCAACTGCACGATCTTGCCGCCCATGAGGTCAATGGATGGGATCAGCATGGCCACCTCATGGGAATGCCTGCGGCCAGCAACGCTTTCTTGAGTTCGGCAATGGGATTCGCGCCGGACTGCTGCTTTGACGAGGGAAGATTTGGAAAATGAAAGATGGAAGCAGCCAGCGCAGCGTCAGCCTTGCCGGCGGTGAAGACTTCAATGAAATGCTCTGCGTTGCCCGCGCCTCCGGAAGCGATCACCGGAATGGAAACCGTCCGGGCGACCGCAGCAGTGAGTTCGCAGTCAAAGCCCAGCCCAGTGCCGTCGCGGTCCATGGAGGTAAGAAGGATTTCGCCGGCCCCGTGCTCTTCGGCTTCCCGCGCCCACTGCAAGGCCTTGCGTCCTGTCGGTTTGCGTCCGCCGGCGACGAAGACTTCGGCCGCGTCCGGCGGGCCCGCGCCGCGCTTGGCGTCAATCGCTACGATCACCGCCTGCGAACCAAAGCGTCCGGCGATTTGCGTGATCAAGGCGGGATCGGCCACGGCGGCTGAGTTAACGCTGACTTTGTCAGCGCCGGCGTCAAAGACCTTGGCCGCGTCGTCCAGTGTGCGTATGCCGCCGCCCACCGTGAACGGAATAAAGAGTTGCCGGGCGGCGCGGCTCACGGTGTCAAGGAGAGTTTTGCGGCCGCCGGAAGTCGCCGTGATATCGAGCATCACGATCTCGTCGGCGCCGGCGTCGGCGTGCATGCGGGCGAGCGCCGCGGGATCTCCGACATCGCGCAGTTGCTGAAACTGAATGCCTTTCACCACGCGTCCGGCATCCACGTCCAGGCAGGCGATGATCCGCTTGGTGAGCCGGCCGTTTCTCGACGAATCAGAGGGCACAGAAGTTCTCCAGGACCTTCAAGCCGGCGGCGCCTGATTTTTCCGGATGAAACTGCACCCCGAATACGTTGTCGTGTTCCACAGCAGCAGAAAACTCGCCACCGTATTCGCTGGTGGCGACGGTGCCCTCCGTGACTGGCGCGCGATAGGAATGGGTGTAATAGACGAACGACCCGCTGGCGACTCCGCGCAGCAGGCGCGAGCCGTTGCGGACGTCAATCTGGTTCCAGCCCACGTGCGGCGACTTCACCGAAGCAGGGAAGCGTTCGCACTCGCCGGGGAATAGCTTGGCGCCGGGAGTCTCCGGCGATTCCGTGCTGCCGGCAAACAGCCACTGCATGCCAACGCATATGCCCAGGAACGGCTTGCCTTGGGCGATGGCGTCCAGCACGGGCCGGCGCAGGTTCTGGTTCAGCAGCTTGCAACGGGAGAAATGCCCGACGCCGGGGACAATGATCTTTTCCGCCGCAGCGATGACCGCGGGATCGGCGGTGACTTGTGATTCCACGCCCAGATGCGTCAGGGCCTTTTTTACGGAGCTGATGTTGCCCGCGCCGTAGTCAACAATGGCGATCATAGCAATCCCTTGGTGCTGGGAAGCATTTTGGCCAGTTGACGGTCGCGCGAGCAGGCCACGCGCACGGCGCGCGCGAAGGCTTTGAACAGGGCTTCGACTTTGTGGTGGTTGGAGCGGCCATACATGGTCTTGAGATGAACGTTGGCATGGGCGCCGCGGGCAAAACCTTCAAAGAAGTCGTGGACCAGTTCAGATTGCAGGTCGCCAACCTTGGTGGAACGGACCCCGGTCTGGATGACCCAGGCGGCGCGTCCGCTGAAGTCCACGGCGGCGATTCCCAGAGTTTCGTCCATGGGCATCAGGAAATATCCGGCGCGCATGATCCCCCGTTTGTTGCCTAATGCCGAATGAAAAGCTTCGCCCAGGGCGATGCCCACGTCTTCCACGGTGTGGTGCTGGTCCACGTCCAGGTCGCCCTTGGCGCGCAGCTTCAGGTCGAAGGCGCCGTGGCGGGCAAAAAGCTCCAGCATGTGGTCGAGAAAGCGGATGCCGGTGGCAACGTCATAGCGTCCCTGGCCTTCAATGGTGAGCGCCAATTCGATGTCCGTCTCCGTGGTGGAGCGGTGAAGCTTGGCCTTTCTCACGGCTCAGCCTCAGGCGCGGCTTCAGGCCCAGGGGTAGCCTGCGGCTCGGTCGTGGATTCGGAGGCGGGTGTGGACTCGGTCTCGGGAGCGGCCTGCAATTCGGGATGCTCAACGGCGGTGATGCGCGAAGTAATTTCCTTGAGCAGGTAGAGCACGTGCTCCATTTCCTTCTGCGTGCCAATGGAGATGCGGACGCAGCCTTCGCAGTCCGGGCGGTCGCGCAGGGAGACGCCGCATTCCAGCATGGTCTCCAGAATGGCGGCTTTGTGTTCGCCCAAGCGGCAGAGAACAAAGTTGCCCTGGCTGGGCCAGCACTTGAAGCCGAGTTCCTCCAGTTGTTTCTGCGTCCACTCGCGGGTTTCGCGCACCTGCTTGACGTAGTCGGCGACAAACTGCCGGTCAGTGACGGCTTCCCGCAGGCACTCCAGTGCGCAGGCGTTCACGTTGAAGGGCGGGCACATCCGCCGCAGCACGCCGATGTGTTCATGCGCGCCGGCCAGGACCCCCAGCCGCATTCCCGCCATGCCGAACGCCTTGGAAAACGTCCGCAGGACAAAAATATTCTTGATCTTGCCCACCTGGTCGAGCACGCTCTGGCCGCAAAATTCGAAATAGGCTTCATCCACCAGGATGGCGGCGTCGGGCGCAGACGTAGCGATTCGAACAATGGCGAATTTGTTCACCGTGACGCCGGTGGGATTGTTCGGGTTGGTGATAAAGATGATGCGGGTCTTGGGCGTGACTGCCTGGATTACTTCTTCCACAGGAAAAGCGAAGTCCTCTCCGGCGGGTATGCGGACTACGTTGGCGCCCGCAGCCCGGGCGAGGACTTCATACATGGCGAATGTGGGCGGAACGATGATGACGTCATCGCCGGTTTCCAGATAGCCGCGGCACACCAGATCAATGCCTTCGTCGGCGCCATTGGTGAGGATGACCTGGGACGCGCCCACGCCAAGAAACGCGGCGACAAGTTTTTCTCCGGGCTCACGCGGAGGATAAAGCGCCAGCTTCTTGGCGTCCATGGATTGCAGCCTGGCGAGCACCCGCGGAGAACAGCCGGTGGTGCTCTCATTCATGTCCAAACGCAATTTGACCTCAGAGCCCAGCGGGGAATGATATTCGCGGATTTCCAGGAGACATTTTCGGGGCTTAAGCAATCGGGCACCTCACTCGGATGGATTCGGCATGGGCGGCGAGCCCTTCGGCTCCGGCAAGCGTGATCACGGCGGGAGCAATGCGCTCCAGGCCGTCACGCGAAAGCTGCTGTACAGAGATGATTTTCACAAAGTCCAGGACGCTGAGCCCGCCGCGCGAGCGGGCCATGGCCCCGGTGGGCAGAACATGGTTGGGCCCGGAAGCATAGTCGCCGGCAGCCTGCGGGGAATAGTCGCCGATGAAAATTGACCCGGCATTGCGGATGGCGGGCAGGTCCTCTTCATTCACCGTGATGTGCTCCGCTGCGATGCGGTTGGCGAAGTCCACAGCCTGGGTGTGCGAGGCGGCCAGAAGGACAGCGCCGTTCTCCTTTAAAGATGTTCGCGCAATGGCGTTGCCGGCTGCGGCGGAAACAACTTCGCGCGCGACGGCAGCAGCAAGCTCGGAAGACGACGTCACAAATACCGCCAGCGCGTCAGGATCATGTTCCGCCTGAGCCACCAGATCAGCGGCGATGAAGCGGGCTTCGCCGTGATCGGCGAGAACGACCACTTCGGTCGGGCCGGCAAGAAAATCAATGCTGCAATCGAAAGCCACCATCTTCTTGGCAGCGGTGACAAAGAGATTGCCGGGGCCGACGATTTTGTCCACGCGCGGGACGGATTTGGTCCCGTAAGCGAGCGCGGCAACGGCTTGCGCGCCGCCGATGCGATAGAACTCGTCGATTCCCAGAAAATGCGCGCAGGCCAGAGTCTCAGGCGCGGGTCGCGGAGATACCACGCGGATGCTTTGCACGCCGGCCACCTGCGCGGGAATCACGGTCATGAGAACAGTGGAGGGAAGCGGGTAGCGTCCGCCGGGCACATAACATCCGGCTGACTCCAGCGGCCGCACCACTTGCCCGACCCGGATGCCTTCCAGCGGAGTCTGCCGCCATTCATGGGGTTTCTGCCACTCGCAATAGCGGCGAATGTTTTCCGCGGCAACCTTCAAGGCTTGCTTGAAGTCCTGGGAAACCGCATTCCATGCCTGTTCAAGTTCTACTTGAGGTACGCGCAGCGGCTGCCGCGGACGAAGGCCGTCCCATTTTTCGGCGTAGCGGCGCAAGGCGCGGTCGCCATTCTTGCGAACATCGGTGACGATGCGGCGCACGGCCTTTTCCACGCGCGCCAGGTCACTGGCTCCGCGCTGCTCCAGCTTGCGGACGAAGGCTTCCGCGCCGCGGCCTTGCAGAACGCGGAAGCGCATTACACAACCACCTTGTTTAACGGGTACTCCACGATTCCTTCCGCCCGCGCGGCCTTGAGCTGCGGCATGATCCTCCAGGCTGTGGTCTCTTCAATGATTGTATTCACGGCGACCCAATTTTCGTCACTGAGTTGGGAGATGGTGGGTTTCTGCAACGCCGGCAATACCGCCAGCACCGCGGGCAGGTCGGCCTTGCGGACGTTGAGCATCAGGCCGACGCGGCCCTGGGCGTAGATGGCGCCGCGGAGCATGAGGCTGAGATTTTCAATCTTGTTGCGCTTTTCTTTGTTGTCCCACGCCTGCTTGTTGGCGATGAGCTGCGTCCATGATTCCATGACGGTTTCCATAATGCGCAGTCGGTTGGCGCGGAGAGAACTGCCGGTTTCGGTGATTTCCACGATGGCGTCGGCCATCATCGGCGGCTTGACTTCCGTGGCGCCCCAGGAGAAATCCACTTGCACGGGGACCTTGCGGGCGGCAAAGTAATTGCGGGTCACGTTGACCAGTTCGGTGGCGACAATCTTTCCTGCCAGGTCTTCGGCTTTCTGAAACGGAGAATCTTCGGGCACAGCGAGCACCCAGCGGACTTTGCCCAGGCTCTGCTTGGCATACACCAGATCAGCAGCGGCAACCACATCCAGGCCGCTTTCCACCACCCAATCCTTGCCGGTGAGGCCGCAATCGAGCACCCCGTGCTCCACGTAGCGCGCCATTTCCTGCGCGCGGATCAGCATGCATTCGATCTCAGGATCGTCGGTGCCGGCGAAGTACGAGCGGCTGCTGGTGTAAACGGTAAGCCCGGCGCGCTTGAGCAAGGCGATGGTGGAATCCTGCAGGCTGCCCTTGGGAACGCCAACGCGCAGCTTCATTGCCGCACCTCCGGCGTCTTCACCGCCAGCGGCTCGGTGAAGCACGATTTTGTGCCGGTGTGGCAGACCAGGCCATCGCCTTCCACAAACACGCGGAAGAGGAGCGTGTCGCGGTCACAATCGGTCATGGCGGAGAGCACGCGCAGGCGATTGCCGGACGTCTCGCCTTTCATCCACAGCTTCTGCCGGGTGCGGGAATAAAAGGTGACATAGCCGGTTTCGGCGGTCTTGCTCCAGGCCTCGGCGTTCATGAAGCCGACCATCAGCACTTCGCCGGTCGAGTCTTCCTGAACGATGGCCGGAGCCAAGCCGTCCATTTTGTCAAAGTCAATCTGCATAAGTCCCTCTCGCAGGCCATTCAAGTTTAGGGCAAAAACCGCGCACAACAAAAAAGAGCCCGCCGATTTTTGTGTTTCGCGCCGGCGGGCTCTCAATTTCTTATGATTGCTTGAGTTAGCTGCTGCAGGCCGCTGCTGACACGTTCGCCGCGTGATGATGATGGTGGCGGTGATGCGTCCGGCAGGGCATTTCGTTGTTCATCGTAGCCAACGGGCCTTTGTCTGTCAAATGAAAACCTGAGCTGCCGATCTAAGAAGCCAGCGCGCGATTCGCCATCGGTTCCGCTTCCGGGACGACGATACAGACCGAAGGATTGGATTCACGGAGGAGGCTGATGAAGCTCCGGCCGTAGAGGGTGGTCATGCTGGCGGCCACGACAATGATAGAAGGCTGGTACTTCTTGGCCATCTCCAGCGCTCCGGTCTGCGATCGCGCGACCAGGATCTGGGTTGGCTGGCTGCCAACCAGACGAAGGGCAAAGTCGAACAACGCAGGGCTGTGATCGTGCACGATAAGCAGGCGTTTTTGCGGAAGCAGCAGCATATCTAGCCAATGTATTTCCCAGTCGCCGGCCTGGTCTGTGAGATTTGTCACAGGTCTTTACCGGGGAGGCAGCGGCCCCAACCCTTGATCGGCCGCGCGGGTGTGCTTAAATCAATAGATGCTGCACGTTCGCGAAATTCGCCAGGAGTTCGGTCCCATGCTGCGTCTGGCGGCGCCCATGGCGCTGACTGAACTGGGCTGGCTGACCATGGCGTTCATTGACACCGTGATGGTGGGGCGGCTGCCGGACAGCGCGACGGCCATCGGTGCGGTCAGCCTGGGCAGCACGCTGTTTTACACCATTGGCATCTTCGGCAGCGGCATCATGCTGGGCCTGGACACGCTGGTGGCCCAGGCTTACGGCGCAGGCAATCTGGAAGAATGCCATCACACCCTGTGGAACGCGCTCTACCTGGCGGGCATGATTTCCCCGCTGGTGATGGGCGCGGCGCTGCTGTGTGTGCCGTTTTTTCCTTATTTCGGACTGGCGCCGGCGCTGGTGGCGCAGACCGTCCCGTTCCTGAAAGCGCTGGTGTGGAGCACGTTTCCACTGGCGCTGTACTTTGTGTTTCGCCGCTATTTGCAGGCCATGGGAATCGTGAAGCCGGTGGTCTTCACGCTGATCTCGGCGAACCTGGTTAACCTGGCGGGAAACTGGGCGCTGGTCTACGGCCACTTGGGACTCCCGCGCATGGGCGTGGTGGGCGCAGGCTGGGCGACGTGCGCTTCGCGCGCGTACATGGCCGCGGCGCTGGCTGTGGCCGTGGTGTACTACGACCGCAAGCGCAACAGCGGATTCTGGCTGGCATCGCGACGGCTGGAGCTGAGACGGCTTCGCCTGATTCTGCACCTGGGATTCCCGGCGGCGCTGCAGCTCCTGATGGAGATTGGCGCATTCATGTTTGCCACCTTCCTGATCGGCCAACTCGGGCCGATACAGCTCGCCGGGCACCAGATCGCGCTGAATGTCGCCAGTTTCACCTACATGGTGCCTCTGGGGATCGGTGGCGCGGCCGCGATCCGCGTGGGATACGCCATTGGCGCGCGCGACGTTGCCGGCGCAGCCCGCGCAGGGTGGACTGCGTTGTTCTTGGGCGTTTGTTTTATGTCTTGCGCCGGCTTAGGGTTGCTGCTTTTTTCCCATCCGATTGCGCGAATTTATTCGCCGCAAATCCAGGTCGTGAACGCCGGCGCGACTCTGCTGCTGGTGGCGGCGGTGTTCCAGTTGTTCGATGGTCTGCAAGTGGTGGCCACGGGCGCTCTCCGCGGCGCCGGTAACACGCGCACGCCTTTTCTGGCGAACCTGGTGGGCTACTGGGCCATCGGGCTGCCGCTGGGCGGCTGGCTGTGTTTCAAGATGAAGCTGGGCGCATTGGGGATGTGGATCGGGCTGTGCCTGGCGTTGGTCCTGATTGGCAGCGTGCTGGCGTTGGTCTGGCAGTTGACCATCAAGAACATGTCTGCTCCTGACGGTCCTGCGGCGGAGCTGGATCCAAGTCCGGAGCAATAAGGAAGGCGGGTCCGGAGACCCGCCTTTCAGGTTAAACGCGCGTTGCTTAGAAGCGCGCGTGGAATGAGAGTTGCAGTTTCCTCGGACCGATGCTGCCATCCACCGACGCCGGATCGCCGAGCAGCCCGAACTTCGGATTAGTAAAGTCCGAACTGACTTTGCCGCTCCGCAGGTCCTGGATCTTCAGGATCTGGCCGCTGTTGCCGGCGAAGGTGCCATTGGTTCGCTGGCAGTTGGTGCAATTCGGATCGAGCGATAACGGCAGGAGCGTGAGCACGTCATTGCTGTTGAAGGACGCCCAGTTGCTATGGTTGAAAACGTTGAAGGCGTCAAACCGCAACTCCAGCTTCACGTTTTCGTACCTGGGCATGGTGAATGATTTGTGTACCGAGGAGTCAAACCTGACGAAGGCCGATCCCCGTCCTGCATTCCGTTCCAGGCTGCCGTTGGCCAGCTTGAAGTCAACAACATCAGACGGGTTGAGAGCATCCACGGGACCAAATGGCGAGGCTGAGGCCGGCGCCAGGAACGTGTTCTGCAGTGAATTGCAGAACGCTGCTGGATTGCCGCCGGCGATGCAGGCTGCAACTCCACCAGGACCAATGTTCCCGATGCTGCCGAAAGCGGAACCGATGCCGGCCACTGAGATGGTGCCGTCAGACAGCACGTTAGGCCGTTGTTGGGTTTCGCTACCGGCGCCGAAGAAACGGCTGCCGTTGGCGAAGGACGAGTCGCCGGTGGATAGCGGATAAGGCCGCCCGGACTGGAGCTGGCCAACCCAGCTCAGACCCAGGTTGTTGCCCACCCATCCCATGAACTGATTGGTGAACATCTTGCCGGAATCCAGCACCACTCCCATATTCACGGCGTGGCGAACGTCGTTATAGGCCGGCCCCATCTCCGCGCCGATATTGCGGAAATCGCCGGGCTCAGAGATGCCAAAGAAGTCCTCTGAAGAAGCGAGGGCGTGGGACCAAGTGTAGCTGGCGTTGAACTGAATATGGTTGGACAGCATCTTGTTGGCGCTGACCACCAGGCCGTTGTAATGCGAGGTGCGGGAGTTCTCGTTGGTGCGGATAGCTCCGAACCGGGGGTTCGGCCGATCACCATAGAAGAAGAATCCCGGGTGTGCAGGATCAGGAAGGACCGGAGGAGCATTGGTATCGCGCTCGCCGAATAGGCCGAAACCCCATTGACCGATGTACTGGATTTCGCCCTTAAAGGTTTTGGTGAACTGGTGCTCGATGCCAAAGTTGGCCATGCGGACTTCTGGATTCCGCAGATGGTCAGAAATGGGACGGATGCGCCCAAAGTTTGTGGGGTTGGCAGGAGCAAAGGCGGCCAACGCTCCGGCCGGTGGTGTGCCGGGGAAAGCTGCAAAGATTGCTGCCCTTTGTGCCGCCAATGGATCCGGCCCCACAACGGTCCTGGGAATGGTCACCGTAAACAGCGTAGTGCCGTCAAAGTTGAGCGAGTCGAGGACCACGTTGTTAAAAGCCAGCATGGTAGTCTCGGCGAACCCTGCGTGGATCAAGGTCTTGTCCCCAACAGCATAGGTGAAGCCCAGGCGGGGTTGCCAGTTGTTCTTATCAGAACTGCAGGCAGGGATCAGACCGTTGCCCATCAGGCAGGTGCCGTTGGGGCCGGGGATTTTTCCGCCCTTGAACGCGCCTGCTTCGTAGTCGTAACGCACGCCGTAGTTCACGGTCAGCTTCTTGCCGAGCTTCCAGGTATCCTGAAAATAGAAGCCATAAATATTGTCCTTGGACGTGACCTCGCCCGGACCAAAAGCGATGGTAAAGCTTTCAGGCGTGTCGGGACCGTTGGTGTTGCTGTTCTGGAACTGCCCGAAGTGGAATTGCGGAAAGAGCGAGTTCCAGGGGTAGTAGCTGATGTTGAACCCGGTCTTCCAGGTGTGCTTGCCGCGGGTCCAAGTGACGTTGTCAATGTATTGATACCGCTTCTGCAATCCGCCCTGGGGGCAACAGAAGTCGGCGCCTGTTTGCGTGCCGTCCGCGTGTATGACTCCCGGCTGGTCGGTGGCGTCCGAGGTGGTCGTCACAAAACGGTAGAACACGAACCGTGCTTCGTTCACCAGGGTTGGCGTCAAGGAAGAAACCAGGCCCAGGTTGAGGCTGGCGTTGTTGATCGTGCTGCTGGTGAGGTCATCGGGAGTGACGTTGAGTCCGGTCTGCACGATGACGTTGCTGGTCCGGAAGCGGTCTACGGCGTAGCGCGCCGTGAAGTCATGGTTTTGTGAGATTTTGTATTCAACTTTGCCGGAATAGAGCAGGTTGTTATTGGGCGACTGTACGGTCACGGCGGGCTGGCCCAGGGAGGCAAACGGGGTCAGCGTCAGGGGAACGCCCTGGCCGCTCTTTTCAAAGCTGGTGAACCAGAACAGCTTGTTCTTCTGGAAAGGACCACCAACCGTGAAACCGTATTCCTTGCGATGGAAGGGAGCGCGGTCGCAACCTTCCAGGCTGGTCAGGGTCGCGCCGGTAAAATCCCCGTCTGGGCAGTGTGGCTGAGTGCTTGAGGGGACCGATCGAGGAAGCGCATTTGCAAACAAGCTATCTTTGTAAAACGGATCAGAAGCCGACAAATTGCGTCCGCGGAAGTACATATGGCCTTCACCGTGCACCTGGTTCGTGCCTGACTTGGTGACCACGTTCATGACCAGGCCGCTGGCTTGCCCGTACTCGGCGTTGTAATTGTTGGTGATGACCTGGAATTCCTGGACTTCATCAATGGATGCGCCGGTGCTGTCACGTCCGGAAACCAACTGGTCCGTGATGTTGGCGCCGTCAACGTTGTAAAGATTGCCGCGGTTATTAATCGAGCCGGGAGCAATCAGGTCCGTGGTCAGGCCGCTGGTATCCGCCTTTACGCCGGGTGCGGTCAATGCCAACTGGGCATAATCATTCACCACCCCACCGGCGCCGCCCAGCGTTGGCAACCGCTCCATATCCATGCTGGTTACGGAGCTGGATACGTCGGTCTTGGTGGTCTCAATCAGGGGAGCGGTCGTGGTCACTTCCACGCTTTCCGCGGAGCCGGCAATGTTCAGCTTGAAACCGAGGTCTCGCTGGTCTCCCACATTCAGTGTGATGTCTTTCACTTCGCCGGCTTTGAAGCTCTTGGCCTCAACTTTCACGTTGTAGGTCCCCGGGGCAAGATTGGGGATGGTGTAATTACCGCTGGAAGTGGTCTTTACGGAACGGGATGTCCCGGTACCTGTATTGGTAGCCGTGACTTTTGCATCGGGAACCACGGCGCCCTGGGGATCAACGACCGTTCCAACGATCGTTGCGCTGGAAGCACTCTGCGCGGCTGCAATCGTCGCAAGACAGCAGCAACACAGGAGTGTTAAAAGACAAAGCATAGCCAACCGCTTCATAGGGGAGGATCCTCCATTTCAGTTCAACGTCCGACTTTCAGCCAGTTAAGTAGCACTGGAAGGGCCAGATCGCAAGCGGCAAGAAGTTTAGCCTCATACAGTTGAAGCAGTAAACAATAATCGCTGTTTTGCCCAAAATGGGAAGGAAACCGCTCCCGGGAAAACCAAATCCACAAGCGAATTGAAGAGATTTGATTCCAATCTTCATATTCGACCGCCCCAATGATCCAGAGAATGGAAGCGTCGCACGAGGTGACAATCACAACGCAAATCCCGTTTGTTCGCGTTCCAGGGAGGCCAAGATTGGAATCCATTCATGCGCCGGTCTGCGGATAATATCCAGAATTTGCAGGATATCTCCGGCTTTTGATGGTGTTTCCTGGCGAGAGCCAGCGACCGCAGAGCATTCCGGTCAGAAGTGCATGGACCATTGGTACATCCGCTTAGGGTAAAGAGCTGAACTTACGTACCTGCCATCTCGATGACAATAGACCAGTTGTGGACCGCATTCGAGTTTCCGGGGAGGCGTTAGAAAACAATGACCAATATCTATGACGCGATCAAAGAGAAAGAAAATCAAATCGCGATCTTTCAGGCGCAGATCTCAGGGTTGCAAGCTGAGATCGAAGCGCTCCGTGTAGCTGCCCGCATTCTGGAGGGTGGAGCCGGCAGTACCAACGTAGCATCGCCGGAGACAGCACGTCCGGTAGCGGTCCAGTCAGCGCCAGTAGGCGTAGTCGCCGACAAGAGCAAGCGAGTCTGGCCGTAAGAGCAACCCGCCGCGTCGCCCGAGTCCCCCGCAGCGCGAGGCGTGTAGTCGAGCATTTGCAAGACAACTTGTTCGCCGATCCACAACGCTGAAGTTGCCGCTAGCCCAGGCCGGAACGAAAGCGATCTACGGGGGCAAACCAGCGCCGTTCGGCGCAACAGGTTTTGTGCCAGCGTACTTCTCCCAGGGAGTGCGCGGATCATAAGGGAGAGAAGAGGCATTTCATGGACGGCGTCACCATGGCAACACAATCAACCGAATCAGGAAAGCAACCAAGGACGCGCGCGGCGGCAGGCGACGATCTGGCCATCATCGCCCAGCGTGCACAGGCATTTACCAACGCTTCCGGTGTGGCAATTGCCCTGGCTGAGGGCGACAGCACTGACGAAATCGTTTGCCGGGCGCGCAGCGGCGCCAGCGCCCCGGACGTGGGGGCAGCCCTGCGCGTGCAAGGCACCTTCACCGGACTGTGCATCCAGACCGGCAAAGAGCTGCGCTGCGATGACGCGGAGACTGACACTCGCGTGGACATGACCGCCATCCGCGCGCTGGGAATCCGCTCCATGGTGGTGACCCCGATCCGCGAAGACAACAAAGTGATTGGCGTGTTGGCCGTGTTTGCGCCTTCCGCCCACGCGTTCACCATTACCCACGTTGCGGTGTTGAAGACCATGGCGGACCAAATCTCCGCCGCGGTGCTGAGGGAGCGGCGCGCCAGGGAAGATGGGGCTTCCGCCGAACCAGCGCCACAATATGCGCCCGTGGCCATGGCCAAACCGGCGGTTTCCGTCCCGGCTGCTCCCGCGCCGGTGTTAATCAAACCGGCAGCTTCAGCGAACTCTGCCCCTGCGGTGCGTACGCCAGTTCCGCCGGCGGCAAAAGTCGAGCCCATCAAGGTCAGACCGGCGGCTTCCGATAGCGTGTCTCCCGTTCCGTTTCCGAAGCGGGAAGAGCGGCCGGAGGTGCGGGCGAGCTTTGGGACTTTCGACGCTGTCGCTGGCGAAGAGAAGCAGTCCGGTGGAAGCCGGATGATCGTTGGCGCCGCGGTGGTCCTGGTGATTGCGGCTGTTTCCGTCTTTGGCGTGATGAAAATGCGCAAGCCTTCGCAGGGCGCGACTCAGCAGACGCCGGTGGTCAACCCCGCGCCGCAAGGCCAGCCGGGTGACTCTGCGCCGCTCGCTGGAACCTCAGTTCCAGTCATCCAGCCCTCAGCCGGCAATTCAACCGGCAATGCAAATACAGTTGCCGCTGTTCCATCGCGTTCGGCTGCGGATTCCGTGGCAGTCGCGGCCAAGAAAAACGACAACGGCGCCGCTAAGCCCGGCGACAAACCGAATGCCATTGACAAGACGGTGGCCCCGGACAAGACGGAGAAAGTTGCCCCGAAGACCGTAGCGCTGGCCTCCGGTCCTTCACACATTGCGGGCGCAACCAGCGGCGCGCAGGGGAGCGCAGAGGTTTCGACTACGCTTTCCGTGGGCGGAAACTCCAGCGCAGGAACTCTGAGCGCGCTGGCCCAACCCGCCAGTGAATCGCGACCGACCGCGGTGATGGCGCAATCCACTCTTGAACCGCTGGTGGTGGTGAGAAGCGTGCCGCCGGTGTATCCGGCCATCGCCAAAGCGCGGAGCCTGACCACCACGGTGGTGGTGGAAGTGAAAGTGGGCAAGGACGGCAAAGTATCCAATCCCAAGCTGATCAGCGGCCTGCCCATTTTCCGGGATGCGGCCTTTGACGCGGTGAAACAGTGGGTCTTCAAACCGGCAAAGCTCAACGGCCAGCCCATTGAACAGACCACGCAAATCAGCTTGAAGTTCAATCCGTAAGATTCACAGTTCGCAACAGGGCGCGTCGCGCAGGATCGCGATGCGCCTTTTTTCTTGTCCGGTGAACGTGCGCGCCAAGCGGCGAGAGCTTCGCTCAGGGAGTTGGCTGCGCGTCAGGCGCTGCCGGTCACGGCGACGGGAGTCTGCGTCCGCGACTTGGCACGCGCCATCAGCCAGGCGACTGCGCGGTAAGCCAGCAGCGCTGCCAGAATCGCTCCGTAGGTAAGCGGGCGGCGAAGATCGGCTTTTACCAGCCAGATGAAATGCACTACGCCGGCGGCCGCGCTGAAGTAGATCAAGCGGTGCAGCTTCTGCCAGCGCTTGCCGCCCATGCGGCGTATCCAGCCCGTGGTTGAGGTCAGCGCCAGGGGCAGCATCAGCGACCACGCCGTCATCCCGGCGGTGATGAATCTGCGCTTGTAGATATCGTGCAGCATGGCGTGCACGTCAAAGAATTTGTCCAGCCAAATGTACGTCGTCAGGTGCAGGCAGCCGTAGAAAAAAGCAAACAGCCCCAGCATGCGGCGAAAACGGATCAGCCACGCCAGCCGGGCGAGCTTGCGCAACGGGGTAACGCTCAGCGTGATCAGCAAAAAAGTGAGCGTCCATTTGCCGGTGGAGCGAGTGATTACGTCCACCTGATTTGGGCCGAGGTCCTGGTGGAACCCCTTCCACGCGAGAACACCGAGCGGTGCCAGGCAGGCGACGAACGCCAGTAGCTTGAGCCCGCGCACGAATTTTTCAGGAAGCGGCTTCATGGTTGCTAAGGATTCAAATAGTCCATCGACGAAGTACTGTGCTTAAAATCTTCTCCTATCAGTGTTATCAGCGTTCATCAGCGGTGAGATTTTTGCTTTTTGCCGATGCTAGTAATCCTTCTGCAGGTCCATGCCCGAATACAAGCCGGCCACCTGGTCGCCATAGCCGTTGAACATCTGTGTGGGAATTTTTGCGGCAAACAGACTTCCGCCAATGCGGCGTTCCGTTTTCTGGCTCCAGCGCGGATGGTCCTTGTTGGGGTTCACGTTGGAATAGAAACCGTACTCGTCGGACGCCATGATGTTCCAGGTGGTGGGCGGCATCTTGTCAGTGAAACTGATTTTCACGATGGCCTTTGCGCCTTTGAACCCGTACTTCCAGGGGACCACCAGACGCAGCGGAGCGCCGTCCACGTTGGGCAGGACTTCGTCGTACAAGCCGACGGCAAGAATCGTCAGCGGATGCAAGGCTTCATCCATGCGCAAGCCTTCCACGTAAGGCCATTGCAGCACGGAGCGCTTCTGGTTGGGCATCTGGTCCGGCGCGGTCACCGTCTCAAACGCCACAAACTTGGCGCTGGGCAGCGGATCAGCCTGCTTGATCAACGCGCTCAAGGGAATTCCCACCCAGGGAATCACCATGGACCAGCCTTCCACGCAGCGATGGCGATAAATGCGTTCTTCCAGGGCTGACAGCTTCAGAACGGCGTCAATGTCCATGCGCTTGGGCTTTTTGACCAGCCCCTCAATGGCCACCGTCCAGGGACGCGTGCGGAAGTTCGCCGACAACCCGTTGGGCTCGTACTTGTCCGTGCTGAACTCGTAGTAGTTGTTGTAGGTGGTGATGTCCTTGAAGGAGTTTGGTTTCTCGGTGGTGCTGAACGGACTCTTGACGATGCCCGTTAGCTTTGCCCCGGCGGCTTGCACGGTTGAGGGAAGGTCCACTGACGCGCCGCTGTTGCGCAGATAGAGGCCTCCAGCCAGGGCCGCTCCAGCCGCGGCCACCGCGCCGGTAAGGAACGTCCGGCGATTGACGTAGGAAGACTTAGGAGTAATTTCAGAAGAAGGAATATCGTTCGGTTTCTTGATCAGCATTTTTGCTCCGGGGGCAGCTTCCCTGATTCTTTACTATTTTAGCCGCCAGGGGAATTTCAGGAACGGCTTTCCCTGCTTCCTTAAGATGTACAAACCCTGAAAAGGCTACATCTGTTGTACGAAAAAGCCGGCCGGGTGGATTTAGGGGCGTAAACCATGTGGAGACAAGGCCGTACACTGAACCCCACTCTTGTAGGAAAATAGTGCAATGGCCTCCGTGCGCATGGACAAATGGCTTTGGGCAGCCCGGTTCTTCAAAACGCGGTCCCTGGCCGGACGCGCGTGCGAGCTGGGCAGGGTTCAATCCAACGGGCAGCCTGCCAAGCCGGCACGCGAAGTGAAGATCGGCGACATGCTGCGCGTAACCAACGAAGGCGGCGAGTTTCACGTGGAAGTCCTGCTGTTGAGCGAAGTGCGCGGCCCTGCGTCGGTGGCGCAAACCTTGTACCGCGAGACGGAAGAGAGCCGGGAGCTGCGTCTCAAAGTCGCGGCCGAACGCAAGGCGACGATGCAGTTTGAAACCTTGCCGTCAGGGAGACCATCGAAACGCGATCGCCGCAGGATCATCCAGTTCCGGGGTAGAGGGTGAAGTGATGGCGAGCATTTCCTCTGCGTCCTCCGCGGTGAATCATTCCGTCGGAAATCCCACAAAGACCGGCTCAGGCTGCAGTCGCACTCCCCAAACGTCGAAGACTTTCTTCTGGATTTCCTCTTTAAGCGCAAGAATATCTCGTGCCAAAGCCCCGCCGCGATTCACAATGGCCAAAGCATGTTTGCGCGAGATGCCCACCGGCCCGCGCGTGTAGCCTTTGTGAAAACCTGCGTGCTCGACGAGCCAGGCCGCCGAGAGCTTGACCAGCCCGTCCTCTTGAGGATAACGCGGCAGCTTGGCGTCCGGCACGCGTTGCAGCGCGAGGGCCTCCACGCGCTTCGCTTCTGCTTGGCTGACCAGCGGGTTCTTGAAGAACGACCCGGCGCTGCGGCAGTCTTCGTCGCCGCGGACAAGCAGCATGGCTTTGCTCTGGCGGATGCTACGGACGGCGTCGCGCACCTGCTGCAGCGTGGGTGACTGGCCGCCGGGTTTGTCCGCAAAGAAAGTTTTCAAATCGGCATATTCGACGTGCGGCTTGCCGCCCTGCCGCAACCGGTAGCCGACTTCCAGCACAATATATTTGCCGCGCTGGCTGGTGTTGAAGATGCTGGTGCGGTAAGCAAAGCCGCACGCGGCGTTGCTAAGTTCGCTCACCTGGCCGGTAGAAATTTCCAGCACGCGCACGCGGGTGATGGTCTGCGAGACTTCCTGTCCGTAAGCTCCGACGTTCTGCACCGGCGTGCCACCCGCGGTGCCGGGAATCCCGCTCAGGCATTCCAGACCAGCGCACTTCTGGTTGACGGTGCGGGCGACAAGGTCGTCCCAATTCTCGCCGGAGCCAGCGTAGAACAGCGTGTTGCCGCCTTCGCTTTCAAACTCCACGCCGGGCAAGGCGATCTTGAGGACGAGGCCGGGCCAGCCCTCGTCGGCGACCAGCAGGTTGCTGCCGCCGCCCAGGACGAACAGCGGCCAGCGGCGCTCCGCGGCCAGGCTGACGGCGTCGCGCACCTCGGCTTCCGAGCGTGCTTCAAGGAAGTAGCGCGCAGGTCCGCCCACTTGAAACGTGGTCAGCGGCGCCAGTGAAATGTTTTCCTGGATAGTCAAGCGTGGAAGTAAGAGTACAAGAGTTTATGGGATTGCCAAAATTGTCAGAATTGCAAAATATCGCCGAAATTGCCGGAAGCAAGATTTGTCGTAAAAGATGATAGACAATCCACGGGTAACCTTCTTGCTTTAGTCCAATTCTTCGCCAGATTGTGCACGGTGTCGGAAGTCGCCACAATTTTGGCAATTCCGGCGATTTTGGCAATCTTGGCAATCTTGGCAATCTACCTCCTGTCCGCATGCCGTTTGTCGCGTGATAAAATACGGCCTTACAAACAAACTTGGAGGGAACCCCAGAATGTATCCGGAAATGATGATTGCGCCCATGCGCCAGGAACTCACCTCAGCCGGCATTGCCGAAACGCGCACCGCCGCGGAAGTGGAAGATGCGGTGAAGCAGAAAGGCACGCTGATGGTGGTGGTGAACTCGGTGTGCGGGTGCGCCGCGGGCAGGATGCGTCCTGGAGTGCGGGCCGCGGTGCGGCAGAGCGTGCGCCCGGAGCGCATGATCACCGTTTTCGCCGGACAGGACAAAGAAGCCACCGACGCCGCGCGCAGCCACTTTACCGGATATCCGCCCACTTCGCCCTCCATCGGCATTCTGCGCGACGGCCAACTGGTGTACATGATGCAGCGCAGTGACATCGAAACCGCCAGCCCGGAAATGATCGCCACCGCCCTGGCGCGGGCGTTTGAAAAGTACTGCGGCGAAACCGTCAGCAAATAGCTATCCAGCAGCTAGCAATTGCCAACTGGCAATTATCCCAGGCATTCAAGAGGAGGCGCGGACGTCGCGCCTCCTAAGTCATGCCCTGACATTTGTCTCGTTTGCTCCAAGCATCCACCATCGTTCGGATACCAGTTCCAGGCAAATTGCTATGTTGACAGTGGAGCAAATGCCAGTCGCTAGATTCCAAATGCCAGATGCTAGATGCTAGATGCTAGTTGCTAGATGCTAGTTGCCATTTGCTATTTGCTATTTGCTTCCTTCGCCTGCGGGATCGCGAGATCAATCACCGTCACTTTGCCAAAGGTCGCCAGGTCGCGATCAAAGTCCTTAACGTGTCCCACCACCAGCACCGCCAGCTTTTCCGGATGGATGTATTTACGCGCGACGCGGTCCACGTCCGCGGCGGTGACTTTTTCAATGGCCGCGCGGTAACGTCTCAGCCAGTCCGTGGGGTAGCCATAGAACTCATAGCGCATGCGCTCCGCCATGACTTTATCTTTGGAATCAAACTCAAAGATAAATGAATTGAGGATGGCGTCCTTGGCCTTCTTCAATTCGGTTTGCGTGACGCGTCCTTTGATCAGCCGGTTGATCTCATGATTGAGGGCGTCAATCGCTTTGGCGGTGGCCCCGCTGCGCGTGCCCACGGAAATGTGGACGGCGCCGGGATGATCAAACGCCGTGCCCACGCCTCCGCCCACAGCGTACGCCAGCCCCTGTTTGCTGCGGATGCTGGAAAACAAGCGTGACGAGAAGCCGCCTCCGAACAACTCATTCATCACTTCAATGGCGTAGTAGTCAGGATTGTGGCGGTCGGTTCCCAGCGCAACCATGCTGATGTCACTCTGGTTGACGTCGCTTTTCTCGATCAGGTAGATGCCGGGCCGCGGTTCGTGAAAGTCAACCTTGGCGATGACGAACGGCTCGCCCCGCGGCAAGCCGCCGAAGGTCTCGAGCAACTTGCGCTCCATCACGGCGGAATCAAAGTCGCCGAAAACTCCCACGATCATGTTGCTGGCGGCCACCGTCCGCGCGTGCCAGGCGAGCAGGTCTTCGCGGGAGACAGCAGCAATGGTCGAGTATTCCGGCGTGCGAGCGTAAGGGCTGTCCGCGCCGTATACCAGCTTATTGGATTCGCGATGGGCAATTTCGTCCACATCATCATTGCGGCGGGAGATCAGGCTGGCGACTTCTTTTTTGGCCAGTTCAATTTTGTCGGCGCGAAACTCCGGGTCCTCCAGCAAGTCCACAATCACGGGGAAAACGGAATCAAAATCCTTGCGGAGCGACGACCAGCTCAGAAAAGTTGAATCAAGGCTGCTGCCGGTTTCCACCAGGGCGGCGCGCGACTCCAGAAAATCGTCGAGCAGGTCGCCGGACTTGCTCCTGGTTCCTCCGGTGCGCCAGACTTCGCCGTAGATTTCCGTCAAGCCGGTCTTGGCGCCGGGTTCATCGCGCGAGCCGCCGCGTACGCGCACCACGCCGTTGATCAGCGGCAGCTCGTGGTCCTCCTGCAGAAAAATCACCAGGCCGTTGGGCAGTTGCAGGCGGCGCGGCTCCTGCGGCTGGAACGGACGCAGCGGCGGAATCGGGACCTGCTTCCAACTGGAAGGAATCCCTTGCCTTGTATGCCCAGCCGCCTGGGTCTGCGGCGACGCCGGCGGTGCTTCAGGCTTGGGGCTTAGTGAAGCACCATTGACGTCTTGCGCAGCCGCCTTAACGCCCGGCGACGCAGGATCTGTGCCCTGCGACAGAGCGAGCATTGGCGCCGCGGCAAAAGCGGCGGCAAGAATAAAGAGTGCAACGTAACGCTGCCAACGACTCATTGCGGCACTCCTTTCTCCTGCGGCTTGCTGTCGTCAGGCGGCGCAGTTTCCATGATGCCCGCCGTGCGATTGTCTTCCCGGAAAGTCTTGATGGCCACGCGGCGTATGTCCGCCTTGTTCACGGCCTCAATGCGCGCGATCTGGTGAAACAGTTCACGCCAGTCGCCATAGAAGGCCTGATACTCGCCCAGTTGCTGGGCCAGACCGGAATTGTCACCCAGGCTGCGGATCAGGTCGGCCATGGCGCGGGTCTTTACCGACTGCAATTCTTCGTCGCTCACGTCTTCCTTCTTCAGGCGTTCAATTTCTTCGTGGATGGGCGCGGCCATCTCGCGCGCGGTGTGGCCCTGGCTGGGCGTGACGAAGAAACAAAACAGTGACGGATACTTGTTGCCGGGAAACGTGCCGCCCTGGGCGGAAATCGCAATTTGTTTATCGCGCACCAGCGTGCGGTACAGCCGCGACGTCCGTCCTTTGGAAAGCAAGTCTGACAGCACGTCAAACACGGCGTCATCAGGATCGCGGAAATTTCCCCGATGGTAGCCTTCCACGTATATCGGCTGGCTTTGGTCATGCATCAGGATCTCGCGCCGGCCCATCTGCGGAGGTTCCTTGGTGCGCAGAGGATCGGACGCGGGCGCGGCCGGGATGCGTCCAAAATATTTTTCCAGGATAGGCATGGCCCGCGCGGCCTTCACGTCGCCCACCACGGACACCACGATGTTGGCGGGGACGTAAAACTTGCGGAAGAACTCGGCCGCGTCCGTGGCGGAAAACCCCTGCAAGTCTGAAGCCCAACCCACCACCGGATGCCCGTACGGATGCGCCACGTACGCGGCCGCCAGAAACTGCTCCATCAAACGGCCCTGGGCTGAACTGTCGGTGCGCATGCGGCGCTCTTCCATCACCACGTCGCGCTCTTTGTAAAACTCGCGCATCACCGGATGCAGGAAGCGCTCTGATTCCAGGTAGGCCCACAGTTCCAGGCGGTTTTCCGGGAAGGAATAGAAGTACGTGGTGTCGTCCAGGTCAGTGTTGGCGTTCATGCCGGCGCCGCCGTGGCTCTCCACGATCTCGCCAAACTCGTTGGGCTTGACGAACTCATTGGCCTTTTCCACCGCATCTTTCCAGGCTTTCTCCACTTGCTCGACCTTCGCCGGATCGCGGCCACCTTCCTTGAGGTTCTCCCGCTGGTAGGCGGCGAAAGCGGACTCCACTTTGGCCAGCGCCAGCTTTTCCGCCGCATAGTTTGTGGTGCCGATCTCGTTGGTGCCTTTGAACGCCATGTGCTCAAACATGTGCGCCAACCCGGTGATGCCCGGCCCTTCTTGCGCGGATCCCGCGTCCACGTGGGTGAAGAACGAGACCACCGGGGCCTCCGGGCGCTCCATGATGAGCACGGTGAGGCCGTTGGGCAGCTTTTTTACAGTGATGGCCTTCTCAAACGACGCAACGTCCTGCGCGCCGGCGGCGACAGCGATAAAGAAAAGCAGCGGAAAGAGCAGGGAACGGGGGATAAGAGTGCGCATAGCAGTCTGGTTTAGGGTAGCGCAGGGGCGAAGTGGTTTACAAACGGGGGCGAACTGCGTGGAGCCGGCTGGCTCTCAATTATCAATTTTGGCAATTCCGGCAATTTTGGCAATCTCTTGTTTCTGATTCAGTCGCTCCGGTGCGTACTTTCCTTTGTGCCCTCTGCGTCCTCTGCGGTTAAGATTTTCCTCGCGCCCCATGCACTCAACTCTTGAAGCCGCACCAAACTATGCCCTTTGACCTCCAACCCACGTTGACCGGCGAACTGCTCACGCTCCGACCGCTTCGTCCGGACGACTTTCAAGATCTCTACGCGGTCGCCTCCGACCCGCTCATATGGGAGCAGCATCCGGCCAGAGATCGCTACAAGGAAGAGGTCTTCAAGGAACTGTTTCGCGAGTCGCTGGCATCCGGCGGAGCGTTGGTCGCCACAGAGATAAAAGATGGCCACATCATCGGCTCGTCGCGCTTTCACGGATACGATCCGGCGAAGAGCGAGATCGAAATCGGCTGGTCGTTTCTGGCCCGGTCCTATTGGGGCGGTGTTTACAACCGGGAAATGAAGCGTTTGATGTTGCGGCACGCGTTTCAGTTCGTCAACAGCGTGGTCTTTCTTGTTGGTCCGCAGAATCTCCGTTCACAGCGGGCCATGGAGAAGATCGGCGGAGTTCGCGCGGGATCACGGACTGACGCCAATGCCCGCGACAGTCTTGTCTATGAAATCACGCGGGAGAATTGGTCGTAGATCGTGTAGAACCTGGATCGTGTAGAACCTGGATCGTGCAAACCCTGGCCGTGACGTATACTCCAATCACCGCTTGGCGCGGACGGAACGACGCGACGGCGCATGAATCGCGCCACGGCCGTTGAGGGGTACTGAATGTTTTATCCGATTCGTCGTGCCGCGTCCGCGCTGGTGTTTCTGCTGGCTCTGGCCGCTTCCGCCCAGGTGCAAAAGCTCGACAACCTTTCTTTCGCCGTCCCCGCAGGCTGGACATACGAACTCGCCGGCGGCGGCAATGCCGATATGGTCTGGACCAACGCCAACAAAGCGTACTGCATCATCGTCCTCAGCAAGCCGGTCCCGTCCAGCGGCAACGTGGACCAGGACTTTGCCGTGGCCTGGCGCTCCGGAGTGGAACACAATCCTCAGGCTACGCTGCCCACGCCTCTCTATGACATCCGCGGCTACATGGGATATCCCGGCAAATGGTCCGGCTCAGAGATTGACCATCGCACCAAGTACGCTTTTCTCTACGTGCTGGAAACCGGCAAGAGTTTTGTGCCGGTGGTGGTGCTTGCTCCCAATCGTAGTGTTCTTGACGCGCTGCAGGAGACGTTGCGCGCGGTGATCGGCAGCATTCGTGTGGCCCCGCTGATGGCCGCGCCCATCAAGGCGACGGTGAGCGTCGCTGACCTGGTTGGCGATTGGAAGTACGGCGACGCCAGCGTGGTGTCCTACGTGAACAGCACCACCGGTAGCTACGCGGGAACGTCCACCACTTTTTCCGGCGAGTTCTACACCATCACAGCCGACGGCCGCTACACCTACAACTTTCAGGGCATGACCGGCGGCCACATCGTCCGGGAGAAATCCGCGGGCATGCTGGAGTTCAGCGGAGAGTTTATTGTCTTTCACGAGAAACCCAGCAACAAGCTCAAACGCTACCGCTTTATCTCCTACGAGCAGGGACTCGGCGGCGGAACGCTGCTGACGCTGCTGCCGGAATCCTATGAGGTGAGTTCATCGAATATCGCCATGTACGCGGCGAGGTTTGCGCGGGAGCCGGCGAAGAAGTGATGGTCAAAGAAGCCCCCTATCCGCCCCCGTGGTTCATATCGCCAATGAAAAGAGTCTTCTAGCGCGCTAGCGGGCTTTCCCAGACGCGAATCAGCAGGGCTGGCTGCCCCAGGCATTGTCTTTTCTCCGATGAACGTGAAGGATCGGGTTTCCGTGCTTTTCACAGTCCCTGAGCACAAGGGTGGGAGACGATGAACACCGCACCCTATTCTGCCGGCTATTTTACTAGCCCACCCTTTTTCGACAACCGCTCACTCGCACAAAAAGCAGCGCAAGATCGAGTCGAAAAACGATGGGGTACCCGGCGTTCAATTTTCACGGCAATGCGCCGGTTTTTCAGCGAGCAAACCAATGCGGGACCTGCATATTCTTTCCCTCGCGCAGATTGTGGAGCATGTAGCCGCAGAATTCGTTTGCAGCTTGAAACGCGGTCCTGTCGTGCGGGATACGGTCGCTGGCGCGGATTGCCTCGTCTGCCAAGATCAAAACACCGGACGCTGAATAATCCGTGCGATATTTCTCTGCGAGTGGCGGTTGTGTTGCCAAATTGATTCCGTTGGCCAAAATGGTGGTCTGTACGATCCAAAGAAACTGCTCTTGCTTTGTCATGATCCGAGCATGCCACATTTTCGCGAAACCTGTAAATCCGACCCGAGGGCGGGTGGCCCACGCTTTCGCCCGGTGTTGGCGAAGCGTGGGACAAAGGAATCCTCAAGAACTCAACTTGCTCTCTCCCGCGCCACCAGCCCGCTCATCGCCCAGATACCCAGCAATGGTCCGACGGTCATGCTGGCCAGGGCCAGTGGCCATCCGAAGTGTCCGGCGATTGCCGCCATGGAGCGAATGGCAAACGCGGTGAGCATGAAGCCCAGCGCGGTTTGCAGAGTGAGCGCCGTGCCCACGTAACTCTTGTCAGAAACTTCACTGATGATGGTGGAAAATTGTGCGGAGTCGGCGATGACGGCTATGCCCCAGACCAGCGAGAGGCCAACAAGAACCAGCGGATGGCGAAAGACCAGAGCAGCCACCACGCAACATGCCGCGCTCGCCGCCATGGCGATGATGGTGACCCAGGCGCGCTGGCTGACGCGCTGAGATTCAGACTGGTCTTGCAGCCGGTCACTGGCCGCGCCGGCCCATATGCAGCCAACGGCGCCAATGGCGATCGCCAGCGCCGCGCCCACTTCATATTGCGCGCGCGTCCAGCCCGCGGACGCGATGCCGGAGGCCGCAGCGATGGAGGATGCAGAGAAGATCACGGCAATCCATCCCCAGAAGCTATACAGCTCCCACATGTGGCCGAGGTAGCCAAGATTCGCCAGGCGCAGACGCCGGTTGCGGACGATCTCAAAAACCTGCGACACGTCGAGTCGCGATTGCGGCATGGCAAACGGGCCTTCATGTACCCAGAACGACACAATCACGACCGCCACCACGGCTTGGACGCTGCCCAGCAGCATCACGCTGCGCCAGGGAATGCCGCCGAAGGAGTTCACCGCATGCGGCACCGCCGAGCCGACGGTCAATGCGCCGATCATGATGCCCAGTGCCAGTCCGCGTCCGCGCTGGAACCAGCCGGCGATGATCTTCATACCGACTGGATAAACGCCGGCCAGAAAGAAACCGGTCGCGCCGCGAAGAAGAATCGCCGTCAGGGGATCTTGTGCCGCGAAAGCAAACGCCGCGTTCGCCGCCGCGGCCAGCAATCCGGAAAGAACAAAAACCTTGATCGGGCTGAAGACGTCAGAAATGTTGAACAGAGCAAAAGTAATTGCGCCCAGAGAAAAACCAATCTGCACGGCGATGGTGAGCCACGACCCCAGCGCAATGCCCGAGTGCCACATCGCTGTGACTTGCGGCAGCACGGCCGTCCCGGTGAACCACAGCGTCATGGCCAGCAGTTCGGCGGCAGATAACAAAAGAAGAACCCGCCACGAAGATGGTTCGCGGCGGGTCGCAATGTCGGAGGTAGTGTTGCTCAGTTCTTCAGTTTGCGGCGCTCGCATGCGTCCACGATCTTAGTCGGGTCAATGGCTTCGCTGTCAAGCTGCACTTCAGCGATCTTGCCTTCTTTGTCGATCAGGTAGTTGATGCGGCGGCCTATCTTGATCTTGGGATTGTAGAGGCCGTACTCTTTGGTGGTGTCGCCACCCCAGTCACTCAACAGCGGGAAGGTGACGTTGATTTTTTCGGCCCACGCTTTGTTGCTGAACGGGCTGTCCATGCTGATACCCAGAACCTGGGTGTCTGCAGCCTCCAGTTTCGCTAACTGCGCCTGGAAGGCCTGCATTTGCTTGGTTCAACCACCGGTGAAAGCAAAAATATAAAACGCCAGTGCGACGTTCTTTTTGCCGCGAAAACTGCTTAGCTTGACTTGGTTCCCGTTCTGGTCCCGCAGGGTGAAGTCCGGGGCCACGTCGCCGACCTTGAACTTCGGTTCGGGCGGGGCTTCTTTCTTGTCGCCCTGGGCGGCCAGCCGCATCGCGGGCTGGATCGCCAGAGTTAAGATCCATAACAGCATGACAGCGGTTCTTCTGCGCATTGCTTGCGTTCCTCCGCAGTTTTGAGTGACTGCTGCCAGCTATTCTACGCGCTACAGGCGCTTCCGAAAAGGGCTCCCAAGCGCAGGTATGGGATACAGCGGAGCAAGCCAGGCCGGGATGCATGAGTTTCCACTTTGCCCGGTGTTACTATGCAAAAAGGAAGTTTCGTGAAAGCGAAGGGCAGATTATGAAGCAGATCGTAAGAACAATTTTCCTCGCGTTGTTGCCGGCGCTGACCGTTCCGGCGTTGTTGCTGCATCCCGCGGCGGCCCAGACCCCAACTGCGGTGCAACTCAACACCGTCTACGCCGGAGCGGACGGCAAGTTTGAAGCCGCACCGGACACCGCGGTGCTCAGCCTGAACGTTTCTTCGCAGCAGAACACGGCGCGCGAAGCCAACGACAAGATTGCCGCGGCCGCCGAGCGCGTTCGTACCGTTCTGCGCAACAACGGCCTTGACCCCAAGGCAGCCCAGGTCGGTTATTACGCTGTCCAGCCGGTGTATGACTGGAAGAACCCCAAGCACAAAGTGATCGCTTTCGTTGTCAATACGTCCATCACGCTCAAGCTGCGCGACTTCACCAAGATCGGCCCCATCACTGACCAGCTCGCGGACATCGAAGAGGCGCAAAACCAGTCGCTCAGTTACGTCCTTGACGATATGGAGCAGGCCAAAGCCAAGGCCGCCGAAGACGCGATCAAGAAAGCCCGCCACCAAGCCAGCGCCGTGGCCGTGGCCGGCGGCCGCACCCTGGGCGATCTGCTCTACGCCTCCGTGGACTTAAGCCAGCAGTCCATCATTCCTGTACCGGTGCAGCGCATGTCGGCGATGGCCACCGCAGGCGCCACGCCCGCGCCGACGGCCGAATTTTCGCCGCAAAGCGTCATCGTCAACGCCCACGTAAACGCGCTGTTCGCGCTCAAGTAACCGCGCGCAGATCTGTCTTCGCCGAAAGCGTACGCATTGCTGCTTTCGCGAATCGCTTATTGCGACAACACCAGCGGTAGCCCGTTCTTGGTGTTGCCGATGATAATGATCTTGCTGTTGGGGCTCTTGGCCAGCGTCTCGGTGGCCTCAATGCCTTTCCACTGCAACAACTGCGGGCTGATGCCCTGGGCCACAATCTGCTGGAAGTCGTGTATGCCCTGGGCTTCAATGCGCTTGCGGTCGGCTTCCTGCCGCTCTTTCTGCAGCCGGAAATTCATGGCCAGCGACTCCTGCTCGGCCTGCTGTTTGGTTTCAATCGAGGCCTTGAGAGCGTGGGGAAGCTGAATGTCGCGCAGCAGCACGTTTTCAACCACGATTCCTCGCGGCTCCAACTCGGCCTTCAACCCCGTTTTGATTTCGTCTTCCACCTGTTTGCGCTGGCTTGAATACATGGTGTTGGCGGAATGCCCGGCTGTAGTGTCGCGAATAATGGACCGCAGGTTGGGCTCAATGATGGTGTGGGCGTACTCCGGACCCAGCGTGCTGTAAACATCGGCCGCGCGATTGTGGTCCAGATGATAGATGAGTGAGGTGTCAATCTCCAGGTTCAGGCCTTCCATGGAAGGCGTGGACGTGTGTTCTTCCTGTGCTTGCGTGCGTATGGAGAAGACATGATTGACCTTGAAAGGGGAAACAAAATGGGTTCCTGCATCCAACGTATCGGGCAGCACCTTGCCGAACCACGTAAGCACGCCAACGTATCCGGGAGGAACGTAAGCCAGCGAAGCCCACATCAAAATGACTATTACGCCGGCGACAAATGCGATCAGGATGAGCCGGGAAACTGTACCTGGGTTTGCGTCAACGACGCGGATCGGACCGCCAAAATGCGACATGGTGAACTCTCCTTGGTTGTTTCTTTATGAGTGCATATGAAATTGCGGCGTCAAGAGTGCAGTCTGGCACACGTGGCGGTTATTTGGCGATTCGCGCGCCTCGGCACTGACAGTCGTTTTCTTTGTCAAAGTTATTGCTAGCCAGCAGTTTTCGCACAAGAACTGGTGCAAGACCTTGGCCTTTACCCGCCCCCATCCCCAGGGACGAACCGTGCCTGCCAGAGTTCCAGAGTTTACATGGAAAATTTTTCAGTGTCAGGGAATAACTACCAAGCCCAACTCCGAATCGCCCTTTATAAGTCTTTTATTATCAACGGCTGGAGATTGGCATCGGGGATGCACTAACACATGCCAGACGAAGTGGCGCGCATCGGGGCGCTTTCGAGGATCTAACGGCCAGAGATCCTTCGAAAGTGCCTCGTTGCCTTTTGGGGTGAATATACCGCGTGAATCGGCCGGACAAAGTCATCCTTGCCGCATCCTTTCCTATACCAGTTGCACTTTTCCCTGCAGGTCCATCCCCGCGCGGCGCAGGATGCCGGCGATCTCGCCATCGTTCAAGCGGCTGGCGTCATACTCCACCCGGATGGTGTGTTCTTTTTCGTCAAATTTGATCTTACGAACGCCATAAACTTCCCAGGCGTTGTTCAGCGCCTGCATCTGTTTTTCGCCCGGCGGCATGCCGTATTTGAAAACCACGTCCAGCAGGGTCATGTTGGGTCCTTTGGAAAACATTCTAATGATAGAACAAACGCGGCCCAATAGGGACGGAGCGGGCATCGCTTGCGACAGAAATCTTGAACATAGATCGCTGACTTTATTAGCTCTCCGGGATTCACGACGCCCTTTTGGATTTGTCATCCTGAGGAGTCCGAATCCCGGTTGCGGGATGAGGGCGAGTCGAAGTTGAGCCGATATGCGGGCGTCTGAGCCCGCAGGCGAAATCCCGAGCGAAGTCGAGGGAGCCCTGAAGGACCCCGAAGGTCTGTACCTCGCCATGCAGCTTCAGTGAGTTCTCACCAAGCACCCCTGCCTACACCCAAGGGCAGTGCTCAGCAATTTGAAAAAACATTGACATCCACACACCCCATAGGGGTATAGTGTATATGTATGCAGAAGCCAGCCAAAAAGAAGCCAGTTCGCCACGCCGTCCACGTGGACAGCGCCGCCAAGCAGGACGTGCTCCTGCGCTTGCGGCGGGTAGAAGGCCAGGTGCGCGGCGTACAGAAGATGGTCGAAGACGAGCGCTATTGTCCCGACGTGCTCACCCAGATGTCGGCCATCCATGAATCCCTGCGCGCGGTGGAGCGCATTCTGATGAAGAACCACCTGGAGCACTGCGCCACCGAAGCCCTGCGCTCCGGCGACGACAAGAAAGCCCAGCGCACCTACCACGAATTGACGGAACTGTTTTATAAGCACGCTCGTTGAGCGCGAGGGGACCATGGAAACCGGAAAGACGCTCGTCCGCGACGTTGTCTGCAATATGCAGGTAGACCCGGCAACAGCACGCGGCAAAGCCGAATACAAAGGCCAAACGTATTACTTCTGCTGTGCCGGCTGCGAAGCCAAATTCAAGGCCCAGCCGGAAAAATATCTGTCGCCACAATCGCCGCAATCGTCGGTATCGGGTTTGGTCCAGCTTGGCAAACCATCGTCCGCGACGCCAGCTTCGGGTCTGGTCCAACTCGGCGGGATTGCGCCCGCCCAATCACAACACCAGCACCATCATCACGCAACCTTGACCCAGACCGCGCCGGCCGCCACGTCTGCTCCTCAATCCGCCAACGCAACCTACATCTGCCCCATGGACCCCGAAGTCCGTGAGCCGAAACCCGGCGCGTGTCCCAAGTGCGGCATGGCGCTTGAGCTGGAGACGCCGCTGGTGCAGAGCAAGGTGCAATACACCTGCCCCATGCATCCGGAGATTGTCCGCGACGCGCCGGGCAACTGCCCGATTTGCGGTATGGCTTTGGAACCGCGCGTGGTAGCGGGCGCGCATCAAGAAGATGATTCTGAGTTGCGCAGTATGTCGCTTCGCTTCGAGGTCAGTGCGGCGCTGAGCGCGCCCTTGCTGGTCCTGTCCATGGCCGGCATGTTCGACCCCAATCTGAAGCACGCGCTTCCCGCCGGCTGGCTTGACTGGCTCCAGTTCGCGCTCGCCACCCCGGTTGTTCTGTGGGGAGGATGGCCTTTTTTTCAACGCGGTTGGGCATCTCTAGTCAACCGCCACTTGAACATGTTTACGCTCATCGCCATTGGCACCGGCACAGCGTACCTGTACAGCGTTGCCGCCGTGGCTTTCCCTGGAATTTTTCCCGACACGTTTCGCATGCACGGCCGGGTTGAAGGCTACTTTGAGACTAGCGCCATTATCGTCACGCTGGTGCTGATGGGCCAGGTGCTGGAGCTGCGCGCGCGCCGTCATACCAGTTCAGCGATTCGCGCTTTGCTCGATTTGAGCCCCAAGACCGCGCGGCGCGTCCGTCTGAATGACGCCGCCGCCGACGAAGAAATTCCTCTCGAGCAAATCCATGCCGGCGACCACCTGCGCGTCCGTCCCGGAGAACGCGTTCCTGCCGACGGCACGATTGAACATGGCAGCAGCAGCGTGGACGAATCCATGATCACCGGCGAATCCATTCCGGTGGAGAAAACCGCCGGCGCCAAAGTAATCGGCGGGACCGTTAACCAGACCGGAGCCTTCGTCATGAAAGCCGAGCGGCTGGGATCGGAGACGCTGCTGGCGCAGATCGTCCGCATGGTGGCCGAGGCGCAGCGCAGCCGCGCGCCCATCCAATCGCTGGCGGACAAAGTCTCTGGCTATTTTGTGCCGGCCGTAGTGATCGTCGCTGCGTTGGCTTTTGTGGTCTGGGCAGTTTGGGGACCCGACCCACGCCTGGCTCACGCTCTGGTCAATGCCGTGGCGGTGCTGATCATCGCCTGCCCCTGCGCTCTGGGTCTGGCCACGCCCATGGCCATCATGGTCGGCACCGGACGCGGAGCCGCCGCCGGCGTCCTGGTCAAGAACGCCGCAGCCCTGGAGACCATGGAAAAAGTGGACACGCTGGTGGTGGACAAGACCGGCACGCTCACCGAAGGCCGGCCGCGCGTGACCCATGTGATCAGCGCCGGTGGCTTCGATGAAAACGAATTGCTGCGGCTCGCGGCGTCGCTGGAGCGCTCCAGTGAACATCCTCTGGCCGCCGCCATGGTCAAAGGCGCTGAAGAACGAAGCCTGCAGCTGACCGTCGCAACCGGATTCGAGTACGTGACCGGGAAGGGCGTGATCGGCCAGGTTGACGGTCATGCCGTGGTCGCCGGGAACTCGGCGTTGCTGGATTCGCGCAACATCAAAGCTGGCGACCTCGCCGACCCAGCGGAAGCTCTGCGCCGCCAGGGCCAGACGGTGATGCTGGTCGCGGTGGATGGCAAGGCCGCCGGCATAATCGCCGTTGCCGATCCAGTCAAAGTCAGCACGCGCGAAGCGCTGAGCGCATTGCGTGAAAGCGGACTCAAACTCGTGATGCTCACCGGCGACAACCGCGCGACGGCCGCGGCCATCGCCAGCGAACTTGGCATTGAAGAATTTGAAGCCGAGGTCCTACCCGACAAAAAGGCTGACGTCATCAAGCGGATGCAAGCGCAAGGCCGCATCGTGGCCATGGCGGGAGACGGCGTGAACGACGCCCCGGCGCTGGCCCAAGCCAACGTAGGCATCGCCATGGGGACGGGGACGGACATCGCTATCGAGAGCGCCGACATCGCCCTGGTGAAAGGCGACCTGCGGGCCATCGTCCGCGCACGCAACCTCAGCCGGGCCACCATGCGCAACATCCGCCAGAACCTGTTCTTTGCCTTTATCTACAACCTGCTGGGCGTGCCCGTAGCCGCCGGGATTCTGTATCCTTTTTTCGGACTGCTCTTGCAACCCGTCTTCGCCGCCGCCGCGATGAGCTTCAGCTCAGTCTCGGTGATCGGCAATGCGCTGCGCTTGCGGCGTGTGAAGCTGTAAGTGCAACCCTACTTCCCCACGTACAACTCCGGCAACATCTCCTTCAGGTGCTCGACCTTGGGCAAATCATTGATGGCGATGTAAGGCTCGTTGGGATGATGCTCGGCGTAATCCTGGTGGTAGTCTTCCGCCGGATAAAACGCCGACAACGCTGAAAGCTGCGTCACAATGCGCGACGAAAAGATCTTCGCGCGATCAAGCTGCTCGATGTACGCCTGCGCAATGCGTTTTTGTTCGTCGTTGGAATAGAAAATCACTGAGCGATATTGCGTCCCGGTGTCCGGTCCCTGGCGGTTCAACTCTGTTGGATTGTGGGCCACGGAGAAGAAGACTTTGAGCAACTGCCCAAACGAAACTTTTGACGGATCGTACGTGATGCGCACCGATTCGGCGTGGCCCGTCGCGCCGCTGCTGACGATCTCATAGTGCGCCGTGGCGGCGCTGCCTCCGGCGTATCCCGCCGTCGCCGACGTTACCCCTTTCACGTGCTCAAACACGGCCTGAATGCCCCAGAAGCATCCGCCGGCCACCACCACAGTCGCCGACCCGCTGGTCTTGGCCAACGGAATGTCCTGCGCTGGGTCGGGTATTTTCACAGCCGCGCTGGAACTACTGCAGGCCACAGTGAACATCAGCGTAAATGCGGCCAGGCCGCGGAGCAGGGAACTAAACATGGAATCTTTCCTCAAACTGATTTCACCAGACGCAATGAAGCCGAGTTGATGCAGTAACGCAAGCCGGTGGGTTTGGGACCGTCTTCGAAAACGTGGCCCAGGTGCGCGTCGCAGCGATGACAAGCCACGGCGACTCGCCGCATGCCAAAGGTGCGGTCTTCAATGCTCTCGACATTTTCCTGCGCAACGGGCTGCCAGAAACTGGGCCATCCCGTACCGGATTCAAACTTGGTGTCAGAGCTGAACAGGGCGGTGTCACAGCAGATGCAGCGATAGAGTCCTTTCGCATGCTCGTTCCAATATTTCCCGCTGAAGGCCATCTCGGTGTCGTCATGGCGCGTGATGGCGAAGGCGTTGGGCGCCAGTTGCTGCCGCCATTCGCTTTCTGCCTTCACGTTCTTCGGCACGTGCACGGTCTGCTTGCGCTCGCCTGAGTCAGTAAATTCCACAATGGTGACTTCCTGCGGCTGTTGTGCAGCGTGCCCCGCAGGACCGGCTTCGGCGGATGGTGATTTCTTCATAGACCAAAAGTATAAACCTGCGCCGATCAGCGCTGCTGAAGACAGGAACGCTCTGCGGGTGGTTTTGCGGGAGGCGGGATCGTTATTGACGTTGGGAGAAAACATGGGCCATGCCGATGCAGACGATACAGCGCGCCACGCAACTCAAAGCCGCCGTTTCGGGTACATAGTTTGCCAACTGTCCTTTGCTGGGCAAAAGGAGATAATACAACGCATCGGGCCCAATGGATTATGCCAATGGACGGAGCTGCGGCCATGATGAACGTACAGTCTCCCAACCGGAACGACTCCGCCACAACCATGCGTGAGATCCAAGCGAGTTTGGCGCGCTTGGAGCGGCGGGATTGGTGGCGATGGGGCACCGCCCTGGCGATCATGCTGTTGCTCACCCTGGGCCTGTTCTCGCTTTCTCTTGCCGGCATAAGAAAAGAGACCTTCGACCTGCTTCAACTGGACGTGGCGGTGCGCGGACTGCTGGCCCTGGTCCTGGTGTTTGATGTCTTCGTGATCTACCAGCAGATGATGATTTCCCGCTTGCGGCGGCAACTGTCCAGTCAAATCGGCATGATGGCCGCCCTGGAGGTCTTGAAGCCGGCTTCAGAGGAAGAACAGGCTACACGCAAGGAGCGGCGCCGCACGGAGCGCTGTCCTTTTGACCGCCGCCTCGAGGTCAAAACCATTGTGGACGGAAAATGGACGGTCTGCTTTGGACGCGTCATTGATCTCAGCGAGCTGGGATTGGGAGCCGTGGTTTCCGGGTCGCTGGCGCGCGGCGATAAAGTATCACTCGAATTCAACGCCGGCCCCGGCGACTTGAAGCTGACGCTCCCGGCAACTGTGCGTTACGTCCACGGCTTTCGCCACGGATTCGAATTCGCCGGCGTGCGCGCGGAACAAGTGGACGTTCTGCGGCGAGCGTGCCGTCCAGGGCCTTCCAAAACGGCGTAGATCGCTTTGCCACGAATGAGGATTTCATCGATCCGTTCCTGTGCGCTCGCATGGCGCTGATGGTCAGCGAGCCAAGCCACGATCAAGCCAAAGATCACCGCTGTTCTATAATCCTGCGCGAGGATTCCCACCGATGAAAACTGCTGTCGCCGTATTTACGTTGTTCGTTGCCGCGCTCGCGCCAAGTGCTTCCTTCGCGCAAACTTCAAGCGAAGAAGGCAAAGTGGTGCGCTATGAGCTGAAGCCCAGCGAGCTGAAGTACACGTTTGCTTCGTCGTACGCGCCGGTGGCGCGGCTCAAGTCCGGCAACATTCTGGAAACCAACACCGTGGACTGCTTCGGCAACGCCGTCAAGAAGCCGGGTGACACGCTCAGCCTGGCCCCCGGCGACAACCCGCTGAGCGGGCCGTTTTACGTTGAAGGCGCCGAGCCGGGCGACACGCTGGCGGTGAAGATCCTGGAGATCAACATTGACGGCAACCAGGGCATCGGCGCGCTGGCGCCGGGGTTTGGCGCGCTCAACTCCACCAACTACACGCCCATGCTCAATCCGGCCATTAAAGAGAAGATATGGTTTTATCCTATAGATCACGCCACCAACACGGCAACTTTCCAGGCGCTCGATTCGAAGTACTCGGTGAAGATTCCGCTGCATCCTTTCTTCGGCTGCATCGGTGTGGCGCCGGCCGGTGGCGAAGCCCGCAGTTCGGTGGTGCCGGAAGCGTTTGGCGGCAACATGGATTCTCCCGAAGCCAGCGTGGGCAACACAGTTTATTTTCCCGTGAACACGCCGGGCGCAATGCTCTTCCTGGGCGACGGCCACGCCGCCATGGGTGACGGTGAAATCGCCGGCACTGCCATTGAAGTCCCCTTGCGGAGCCGCGTGCAAGTGCGGGTGATCAAGGGCAAGAAAATCAACTGGCCGCGCTTTGAAAATGACGAATACATCATGGCCGTGGGCGCGTACCGTCCGCTGGACGACGCGCTGCGCATTGCCTTCACCGAGCTGGTCGGCTGGATCCATGACGACTACGGGCTATCGGAGATGGACGCCTACCAGTTGCTGTCACAGGTCGGCGAAATTCATTTGAATGAAATGGTGGATCCCAATTACGTGATTGTCGCGAAGGTGAAGAAGAAGTTCTTGCCGAAGGGGAAGTAGTCGCCTGCGTCACTTCTGCAAAAACGGATTGCTCTCCCGCTCCTCGCCAATCGTGGTCATCGGCCCATGTCCGGGTACCACGATCGTATCGTCAGGTAGCGCCAACACCTGGCCGTGGATTGATTTCATGATCTTCTCAAACGATCCGCCGGGCAGGTCGGTGCGTCCGATGCTCCCGGCAAACAGCGTGTCGCCGGCGATCAGCGTCTTTTCCTGCGGCAGGTAGAGGCAGATGCTGCCTTCGGTGTGTCCCGGCGTGTGGATCACGCTGCCGGAAATGTTTCCAATCTTGAGAACGCTGCCTTCGCCGACGGTTTCATCCACCTTCACCGCGCCCGGCGGACGCATGCCCACCCAACTGGCCTGCACGTCCAGCATCTTGAGCAGGGCCTGATCATTCTGGTTCATCAGGATGGGTGCGCCGGTGGCGGCTTTGAGTTTCATGGCTCCGCCCACGTGATCAATGTGCGCGTGGGTGATGACGATTTGCTTCAGCGTGAGGTTTTCCTGGCGCAGGATGTCCAGGATGTCGTCAATCTGGTCGCCCGGATCGATCACCATGGCTTCGCGGGTTTGTTCGTCGCCGATGACCGAGCAGTTGCACTGCAATGGGCCGACAGGGAAGACTTTGTGGATCATAAAAAACCAGCCATGAGCACTTAGCCGCTAGCACTTAGCCTTTGTTTCGTGGGCAAGATGGTTTTGCAAAGCGCCCGACGGAAAAAGCATCAAAAGAGAAAACAGAATCGGGGAAAAACCTTGTCCGGGTTTGTACCTCGTCGGTGACGAGATGATTGCGTAGTCTTCGAAAATCCTGGTTCAGCCAAAGGCTAATGGCTAATGGCTAGCTCGCTATTTTGGCGACTGCGCCGGAGCCGGCTGTACTGGTGCTGACTGCTGAGCAGGCGCTGCCGGGGACGGACTCGCCGGCGCTGTCTGGCTGGCGGGCACTTTGTCCAACACTGACGTTGAGGCGCCCCTCCGGCTGCCAAAGTAGGTCAGCGCGATGGAACTCACCATAAAGATGATGGCGCACCAGGTCGTGAGCCGGGAGAGCACGGTCGCCGTGCCGCGCGGACCAAAAGCCGTCTGGCTGCCCATGCCGCCGAAGGTGGCGGCGATGTCCGCGCTCTTGCCGTGCTGCAGCAGCACAACAATGATCAGTACAGCGCTCACAAACAAGTGGACCACGGTAATCAGACCGGTAATCATTCGTTTCTCAGCAATCCTTTCAAACTTATGGTGCGGAAGGGGGGATTTGAACCCCCACGCCTTTCGGCGCCACCCCCTCAAGATGGTGTGTCTGCCAGTTCCACCACTTCCGCACTGGCTTTCCTGTACTCCCTGTTTCTTGGCTGCAGGTAAGCGGGAACTTCCCAGATGACGAGAGGGAAACTTATTATAACAAACACCTTCCGTTTTCCGCGTTGCAGTGGCTTTCCCGGGCCGTTGAAGGCGCCTCGGTAACAACTCGCCAATTTGCGTGGAATTACTCCCGCAGCGCCCTGATGGGATCGGTCCGCGAGGCCCGCCGGGCAGGCAAAAAGCACGCCACCAGAGAGGCGATCATCATCACCATGAATGCCAAGCCGAACGCCAGCGGATCGCGCGGGTTCACCTGGTAAAGCAGGTTTTCTATCAGCCGAGTCAGGGCCAGCGCCGCTAATGCGCCAAGAGCAACGCCGCCGGCGGTCAGCGCGAGACCATGGGACATCACCAGCTGCTGCACGTCGAAGCGCGCGCGCGCCGAGCGCCATGCGCAGCGCCATTTCGCGCCTGCCCTGCGAGACCGCGTAAGACATCACTCCGTACAGCCCGATTGCGGCAAGCAGCAGCGCCACGCTGCCGAAGATAGTCAACAGTGTCACGGCGATCTGTTGCGCAGATAACGCGGTCCGCAAAATGTGTTCTCGAATCGTGATCGACGGGGCGGGGACCAGGTTCGCATCCAGCGCGTGGACTTCGCTCGCCAACGCCGCCATGAACGTCCCGCGCTCTTGCGATGTCCGCACAATCAGGCTCGGTCCTCGGGAAAAATCCTGGCGCTGGGGTACATAGAAGAAAGGTTTGGGCGCTTCGCCCAACGTCTGATATTTCGCAAGTCTGGCCACGCCCACAACCCGCATCGTTTGCCCTTTGACTTGAAGGCGTTTGCCCACGGGGTCCTGGCCGTGCCAGTACTGAGCGACCATTTTTTCGTTCACGATCGCCACCCGTGAAGACGTTTCGTTATCAGCATTGGTGAACTCGCGGCCCGCCACGATCGGTATGCCCATGGTGGCGAAATATCCAGGCCCTACCTGGTTGTAATCAGCTTCCGGTTGCTCATCCGGCGCGGGATTGTAACCGTCAACCGAGATGGGTGCCGAGAAATACGGCAGGTAGCTGAACGGCAGGATGCGCACAAAAGCCGCCGATTCCACGCCGTTAAGCGCTCGCACTCGTTCGATCAGGGCATCCTGAAAAGCCTTGGCGCGCTCCATGCTGTAGCCGGCATTCACCAGGTCCACGCCTGTTGCCAGCACATTGTCGGTGGAGAATCCCGGATCAGCCGTTTGAATCCGCCGCAAACTCTTCAGAAGCAGGACGGCCCCAACCACCAAAACAAAGCTTAGCGAGACCTGGACTAAGACCAAACTCGAGCGGACCCGAGATTTTCCCCGGCCGCCTACAGCCGCCGACGATTCCGCCTTGAGGGCTCCGTAGGGTTGGACTCTGCTGGTCTGCAAGGCTGGCACCAGCCCGAACAGCAAGGTCGAAACCAGGCATACTGAGGCGCTGAACAGGAACACGCGCCAATCCAGAGAGCCTTTCAAGTTGACGGCGAGGGTCGCGCCCGGCTTGAAGATGGGGGCCAGCGCGTTACGGCACCAGTACGCGACCAATAGTCCACCGGTCGCGCCTAGCGTTGACAGGATCAAGCCTTCCGTCAGAAGCTGTTTCACCAGCCGGGCGCGCCTGGCGCCTACTGCCAGACGCACGGCCATTTCGTGGCGGCGGGCCAAGGACCGCACCAGCAGTAGGCTGCTCACGTTGGCACAGGCAATCAACAGCACAAGAAACACCACGGCCTGCGTGATCTCCAGAGTTGGGCGCAGATTACCGGCCTGGCTGAACGGAGTTTCCTGCAGAGGAAACAGCTTCACCCCGCGACCGCGGTTGGTCGAGAGATGTTCGGATTCCAGCCGTTTCGTGACCGCTGAAATCTCCTGCTGCGCCTGCGCAATCGTCACGCCCGGTTTGAGCCAGGCGTAGCCTTCAATCCACAGCGCGCCCCGGTCCTCGAGCTGGTATCCACCGGGGACAAAGGTTTCCTGCATTGACGTCGGGACCCAGAACCCGACCGGGTACCCGACAAAGGTGCCGTAGAAGCCTTCCGGCGCTACTCCGATAATGGTGTGCGGCACGGCATTGAGCAGTTGAGTTTTCCCGACTATGTCCGGATCGCCGCGATAGCGTTCTTTCCACGTCCAATAACTGATCACGGTCACTGGATGGGCGTTGCGTCCGTAGTCTTCGTCCGGCTGGAACCCGCGTCCAAGAACGGGACGAACCCCCAGCGCTTCAAAATAATTCGACGAGACCACGCTTCCCGTCACATGCTCCGCGCGCTCTCCAATGCTGAGCGTGGTGCCCATGATGCGCGACACGATGAAAGCGTCAATTAGCTTGCAATTGCGCTCAAAGTCATGCCAGTCAGGTGAGGAGAGATCGTCGTATCCGGACTCGGCCGTGGTCCGATTGCCCGCCGGTTTCGTGGCTGCCACCGCCACTAATCGTTCCTGGTGGGCCACCGCCGGGAATGGTCGCAACAGGATCCCTTCAATCCAGCTGAACACAGCTGCGTTGGCGCCAATCCCCAGCGTCAGGCACAGGACTGCCAGGATGGAAAAGCCCGGACTGCGCCGCAATTGCCGAAGGCCATACCGCATGTCGTGCGAAAAGTCTTCAAGATAGCTGCCCCAGCGTTTTTCGCGGCACGCCTCTTCAATCTGGGCCACGTTGCCCAACGCGCGCAAGGCCGCATAGCGGGCCTCTTCGGGCGACATGCCTGCGGCCATGTTTTCATTGATTTGCTGCTCCAGATGGCCTTGAATCTCGTCTTGCAGGTCCTGGTCCATTTGAGCGCGGCGGAATAGCAACCGCACCCGCAACGGCAGCGCATGAAACCAGCGTTCAAATTGCATGTTCAGGCTTCCTTGAGCTTTACGATGCTGGAGATGGCCACAGACAGACGGTCCCAGTTGGCCGCCTCTTTTTCGAGTTGTCTGCGTCCCGCCCGCGTGAGGGAGTAAAACTTCGCCCGGCGGTTGTTCTCGCTCGGCTTCCACTCGGCCGTGATCCAGCCTTCCTGTTCCAGCTTGTGCAGTGCGGGATAAAGTGATCCATCGCTCACCTGTAAAACATCGCTGGAAATCTGTTTCAAACGCTGGCTGATGGCCCAGCCATTGAGCGGCTGCAATGCCAGAATCTTCAGGACCAGCAAATCAAGCGTCCCTTGTACAAGGTCTGACGGCTTACTCACGCAGCCTCCTCTCGGTTACCGAGTTTGACGAGGCTAGCACCTCTCGGTAAGCAAGGGGAAGCAAAAAAATCCTAGAAAATCGAGGCCAACTTGGAACTCACCACCGCCAAAATTTGGTCTTGCTTCTATGGCCCCAAGGGTTGAAAATCCAGGCACGTTTTTGCACGCCACTTGATTCAACCAAATACATTTTGTTGATGAGGACACTGGTGTCCGACCCCAAACCAAGTCTCGACCAGTTGACCGACCAGCTCCAGCAAGCGGAGTCCGCTGGCGACCCCAGCCGGCAAGGGGTCGCGCTCAACAACCTGGGCAGCTATTACAAAGACCGCCGCGAAACCGCGCGGGCCCTGGAATGCTTCCAGAAGGCGCTGCAATATTTCGTCGCCCTGGACGACAAGGAAAAGAAGGCCACCGTCCTCAACAATTTGGGCGGCACGCTGCTTGACGCCCGGCAATACCCGGCTGCTCTGGAACACTTTGCCATGGCGCTGGGCACTTATGGCGGGCTCAACCAGGCTTTTGGCCAGGGCATGGCGCTCAACAACATGGGCGGAGTGCACCTGCTGCTGCGCCGCTATGAGGACGCGCGCAAGCAATTCAACATGGCGGCGTCGTTCTTCCGCTCCGCCCAGGCGCCGGCCTGGGAAGGTCAAGCGCTGGAAAACCTGGCCGCCGCGGAAGCCGGGCTGGGCAGTCCCAAGTCCGCCATTGAAACCTACGGCCGCGCGCTGGAGATATGGCAGCGGCTTGACCAGGCGGACCGCCAAGCCATGATCTTCAACCGCATTGCCGGCATGCATTCCACCGCCGGCGACCACCAGCGCGCCATTGATCTGCACAACCGCGCCGTCACCCTGGCCGGCAAGGCCCGCAACAGCGCACTGGAAGCAACCACCCATGCCAGCCTGGGCCGCATCCTCACGGAGACCGGCAACGCCAATGCGGCCCGCGCGGAATTTCAGGCCGCCTTGTTGCTCTTTGAACAACTGGGCGACAAGCGCGGCCAGGCGCACGCGCTGCTCAACTTGGGCAAGCTGGAGATCGGCTTTGGCCGGGACCTGGTCCGCTCCGCCGCGGTTTTGTTCCACGAGATCGGCGACAAAACAGGAGAACAGGCGGCCAACGATCTGCTGCCTTCCATGGAAGAAGAACAACCCGCCGACGATCAGCCAATGGCGAAGAGCAAGCCGGCGTAGGCTCGTCTTTTCCCGATGTCGGCGATGGTGTGCAATCACTCCGGTCACTCCGTTTCTCACTCTTGGCAATTTTGGCAATTCTGGCAATCGTGTACTGCCTGCCCCCTCCCTGTCCATCCCAAGATCTAAAAGACTTACACAACACATCCCAATTTGGCGTGGGTTTGCCGATACTCGTGGACCGCAGGCGCCCCCCGCATGCGCTTTACGATTCCTGTCACCCGATGAACCGATCACCGGATCACCCGATTCTTCATGGCCCGCCTACCCCGGCTATCTTCAGACGATTATATACTTGACGAAGGAAGCCTTGGGGGTGAACAATGAACCCTAAGCCGCTCGTTAAGTCTAAACCCCGGCGGCTTCCAGAGAGGAAATACGTGACCCTCATTGTTAGCTTGCGTATGAATTATGGAGCTTTGATACTTGCGGACTCTCAGGAGACGGCAAAGGATAGGGATGAAAATGAATTTAAGTATGGCGTATTAAAAAGCGAGCCGGAGGTCATAAGGGGCTTCCAATACGTAATTGCTGGTGGCGGAGATGGAGATTACATTGATAGTCTGTGCGAAGAATTCAAGCGTGCTCTCGTTAAGTCGAAATGCCATACACTAAAAGATTTCAGGAATTTGCTTCAGCGTCGTATGAAAATCCTTAGCAAGCAAGCTCCCGTCTCAGAGATAGGGCTAATCGTCGCTGCCTCGAAAGATAACACTTGGGATGTGTGGAGAAGTACACAGCACAATACTCTAATTCCAACAATAAACAATCAGCCCACTCTAGTCGGTTTTGCCACGCAGCTCTACCAACATATTGCGAACACACTATTTGCTCACGCAAATAGCACTGCGCAGGCTGTACTTGTTGGCCTGAGAATATTGGAGCTGGCTCGCCAAACTTCCACATGCGTGGACGCGCCATTTTCGGGTGTAATAGTAAATGCCGATTATGTAGCGAAGGTGAATAATGGCACATTGTCAGAATTGACCGATAGTCTGACGACGTTTGGGGCCAATATGGACAAGTTGCTGCTGTCATCGGCTGACACTTCAATCCCGCCAGAAGAATTTGTACAACAGCTTGATACGTTTAAGGAACACGCATTACACATGCGTAAGGAATATCTAGAGGCACTTGCAGAAGCAGAGGACATGGAAGGAATAGCGCTGATTCCTCTTTTCCCGGCTGGAACGACGGTAACTAAATTTGTTGATTCCTCTGGCAAGATTATGACAAGCGTTAAAGATGACCCAGAGTATAGAGAGACGTTGAAGACATTATTCGAAGAGGCAAGAAAGAAAAGAGGCCTTTAAATGTCACAGTTCCTATTCCGCTGTCAGGTTTTCAAAAGTGAGAGGATCAGCCGTAATCATATGGCGAAGAGTATCAACCCAAAGCGTAGGCGATTTGCGGCGATTAAACCGGAACTCCATTTCCTCAAGGTAAGCGGACAGATGTTTCGCGCTGATCCTGTGCCATGTTCCCATGATGCCGCGCTTGAGCAAGGAGAATGCGGACTCAACCGTGTTTGTGTAAACGTCCCCCTGCACGTAAACCTTTTTGGAATGATTGATGGTCTTGTGCTTTGCCGCGTCCTGTCCGGCCCTCTTGAATGCGTTGGGGTATGCGCCAAAGTCATCGGTCATAATCACGTCAACATCAGTGCTCACGTTCTCCTGAATATACTTCGCCAGGGTGCCGGACTTCACATCTTCCGCGTGGAAGAAACGAAGATCACCGCCGCGCTGACGGATGCCGATAACGATTTCTTTGTTGCCCTTAGCGCGTCCACCGTAACCGCCGCGCTGCTTTCCGCCGACATAGGTTTCGTCCATTTCAATCGTTCCGTCCAGCATCGGTTTGTGCGCTCCGGCCATTGCCTTACGGATGCGGTGACAGAGATACCATGCGGTCTTGTAACTGATTCCAAGAGTCCGCTTTATCTGATTTGCGCTCATGCCCTTACGCGCTTCTACCAAAAGCAGGACAGCAAGGAACCAAGTTTCCAGCGGAAGATGAGTGTCATTGAAGATCGTTTGCGTCAGAGCGGAAAACTGATAGTTGCATTCTCCGCATTCAAACTTCTTTTGCGTTGGCAGTTCGTAAACTTTCTTACTCTTACAGCGCAAGCACTCGACACCCAATGGCCAGCGGAGTTTTACCAGCAGTTCGCGGCAACGTTCGTCCGTGGAATACATGTGATTAATTTCAAGGAGTGTCATGGCTAAAAGGCCCCCGAAACGCGCAAAGAGTCCATTGCAGAGAGTCCCGATGCGAAAACTGGCATCCGGACTGAGAAAAGAACTTTTGCAGAAATTGAGGGAGAGAAATGCTCCACTGGATTCTGATAAACCGAAGAATCTATAGGCTTTAACTCTACCATGACTAAAGGATAGCAGAATGAGTTACCTTCGTCAAGTAAATAATCATCTATCTTCAACTAAGATTCCAAAAGGCTTACGCGACTCATCCCAGTTTGGCGCGGGTTCCAGAAGGGATGTGGACCGCAGGCGCCCTCGCCTGCGCTTCTGCCTTTTGACCATTCTGTAAATCCATATAAGCTATTGCAATAAAACGACTTAGAGTATCACAGGCGCCCCGAAAACGCAAGCAAAATCTGCCTGTCATGAGGAGAAAAAAGTACGAATACAAGATATTGGGTTGATGCACCTTAGATCATCCCAAAATATTGTGGTGTTGGTTATTTCGGGCCCGGTCGACCGTGAGCGAGGCCGAACCCGCCACCAAGGCCGCGCGATTATCAGCGTAAAATAGTTCTTGTTCCTTGTATCGGCGGAGCGACCATGACCAATCCAATTTCTTCAGCAGCCAAGCTCGTTGCGTTTTCTTGCTTCGCCCTGGGCGCCCTCACGCAGGCAACGTCGCAGCAATCTTCGCCACCAGCATCGCAATCCCCGTCGCCGGCCGACGCCAAAACAGCAACCCCCTCTGCCACAGAATCGCCACTGCTCCGCCTCAAGACTGCCCGCACCGTGTGGGTCACACGCGCGCACGGCAGCAACATCCCGTTTGACACCATTAAGTCCACGCTGGAAGGCTGGATACGGTTCGCCGTGGTGGACTCGCCGGACAAAGCCGACATTGTGGTCAGCGTGGAGTCCTCCGGCGACAGCGACGTGCAGATTTCCACTTCCGCTGCGCCGAACGAAAAGACCGGCCACATGGACCAGTCCTCCAAGACCAGCAAGGACCTCTCCGCCACGGACATCAAGATGACGGTGCTGGACGCCAAGAGCAAGCGCGTGCTATGGACGTCGACGGAAAAGGTCAAGTTTGCGGTGAAGAAGACCTCCCGCGAAAACAACTTGGTGGAGGCCGCCGAGCGCTTGGCGACGCGCTTCCATGACCGGCTGGAGCCTCCGCCCCCGCCTCCGCGCTAAGCCTGCTCGCTCTTGCTACGCGCCGCTGCTCATCGCGCCCACCTGCCGCTAAAATTACCCGCGGCCCGGCAGGCGGTCCGCTAGCGTGCTCATGCTGGCTCAGACCTCGCGTAAATTGCTCCCAGCCGCTCCCCAAACGCCCTCCGACACGCGCCATGCGCATTCGCCGCCCCTCCCCCGGCTTGTCTGGTGTGATTAAGATCACAGCGCAATCTCTCATACCGCATTACAGTTACGCCTGTGAGTTCAGTGGATTCTGTGGCGAAATCGGAGCATCCCGTGATCGCAACCTCTCACCGCGCGGCGACTCTGCAAGACCTGCAAACCCTGGCTGGTTTTCACGACCCGGCCGGCAATGCAGTCTCTTTCTATTTCAAGCCGGGACAAGGCGAGGCAGCTGAACGCGACGCCATGATCGCTCAACTGCGCGCGCGCAGCATCATCAGTGACAGCTTTGGCCAGGAAAAGCCCCACAGCGGCCTGCTCCGCGACCTGGACGCGGTGATGAAGATTTCCGAAGAGACTGAAGCCGGTGCCCCTATGAAAGTGGTCTTTGCCTGCCATGATCAGGGCGTTTGGGAAGAGTTTGATCTGCCTTCAGGCCAGCGGATCGTCCGCATTGAAGCGGGCAAACAGTTTGATCTGGCGCCGTTGCAGCGGTTGCTGCAGCAAGGCGCGCCGGGCGGTCCCGTACATTAGTCCGCCGGCAGTCGCCGCCCTGAGGCGGCGTGCAAGCACAAGTTGCGCCGTAGTCGAAGAAACTCTCTTTTCTCTGTACGGATCTTCCGGGAGGAAAGAGAGTTTTCTTTTGTGTGGACTTGAGACGCGACCCGGCACGCGCGGAGTTGAACATCTTCTCGCCGAAAACAACCAGCCTGAAGAAACAGCTTTGCCGCAAAATAAAAGCAGCTCTTCATGTGGCTTGTGGCCTAGAAGAGCTGCTGCCCGATTAAAACGCCCGCAAACTTTTTAAACTGCCAGTTGCTCAAGAGCCGCTGGCTGAAGCACGGTGAGTGATACACCTTTAATGGAGATGAGTTTGTCGCGTTGGAACTGCTGCAGGACGCGGCTTACCGTTTCGCGTGACGTCGCGGTCATGCCGGCGATTTCTTCCTGCGTGAGGGTCATGGTGACGCGGGACGTCTGTCCCGGCTGCGGGCGTGTGTGTACCCAGTCCAGCAGCAGGTTCGCTAGCCGGCCGGCCACCGTCGTGGGCAAGCCCAGGCGGCACACGTCTTTGAACATCATTTTGTATTCACGCAAGATGCATTGCGTGGCGATCATGGCGGCATCAGGGTACTTCTTCAGGAACTCGATAAAGTCTTGCGCGCGGACGGCCTTGATGCGGCAGAATTCGAATGCCTGGGCGCTGACTTCATAATCAGCGGCATTCATGGCCGCGCTCAATCCCAGCACGTCGCCGGCTTCGGCGATGCGGACAATCATCGTCTTGCCGTCGCGTGAGGTGACCGACAGTTTCACTCGCCCGCTGAGCACGATATATACGCACTGTGAGGGTTGGCCTTCTACGAACAGCGCGTCACCGCGGGAGAAGTCAACTTCGGTTCCCAGTGCGTTGTAGCGCAAGCGCGCTTCGGGGCTGAGATTGGAAAAAGCGTTGGTGCGATTCATGGTGTTTGCTGCTGCAGTGTCGTTATAAGTTCCAGCGTTTGATAAATGCATTTCCATGCTCCTGATTCTTTTCGTCCTTCAGTTATCGTCGTCCTTGGTTAAAGCAAGCCCCGTGCCAAATGTGAAATCCTTTGTTTTCAGTGACGAATATCACACTGCGCCGGTGACTTGCGGCCCTTGGCGCAGCCGGCTGCGCGCGATTGCGCGATATGACGCACAGGGCCCAACTATCTGCTTTATAATGAATGTTTTAGAGTGGCAATCCAGATGCAACGGAAACAGAAGCCCGAAAAGTCACTTGGGGGCAGCGTCCGGCCCAACGAAAGGCACGCTGGCCAGCGCAAGGACCCGATGAGTCAGACAAACAGCTCCGTTTCACTGGTCATTATTGACGACAACCCGCGCAGCCTGGAGTTTGTCTCCACCGCCCTGGCGCGCGATGGCGTGGAGATTTTTTCCGCCTCCGATCCCGAAGAAGGCCTGGATCTGGTCTACAGCCACCACCCGCAAATCGTGATGACCGACCTGGTCATGCCTAACATGACGGGACTGGACGTGCTGGACCGCATCATGGAATTTGACCCGGCCATTGACGTCATCCTGATGACCGCGCACTACACCACGGAGACCGCGGTGGAAGCCATCCGCAAAGGCGCGGCGGACTATCTCAACAAACCAATTTCGCTCGCCCTGTTGCGCGAGCGCGTGGGCCGCTTGCTGGATAACGCCCTGCAGCGCCAGCGCATCGTGAAAGTTGACGACGACCTGGCCCAGGCGGCGCAGTTTGAGGGCATTGTCGGACGCAGCCCGCAGATGTGGGAAGTGTTCTCCCGCTTGCGGCGCATCGCTCCCCACTACCGCGCGGCGCTCATCACCGGCGAAACTGGCACAGGCAAAGACCTGGCCGCCCAGGCGTTGCACAAGCTAAGCAAAGTGCAAGGCAAATATGTTGTGCTGAACTGTTCCGCCGTGGTGGAGACCTTGTTTGAAAGCGAACTGTTCGGGCACGTCCGCGGCGCCTTTACTGGAGCGGACCGCGACAAGCCCGGCCTTTTTGAATACGCCAACGGCGGCACGCTGTTTCTGGACGAGATCGGCGACATGCCGCTGGCCACCCAGGCCAAGCTGCTGCGCGTCCTGCAGAACCAGGAGGTCCAGCGCGTGGGATCACTCACCGCCCAGAAAATTGACGTGCGCGTGGTGGCCGCCACCAACAAAGACCTGCGCAAGGCCATCGCCCACCAGCAATTTCGCGAAGACCTGTTCTACCGGCTGTCCATGGTGGAGATTAACGTTCCGCCGCTGCGTGAGCGCATGGAGGACCTGCCGCTGCTCACCCGGCATTTTGTGGAGAAGTTTGCGCGCCAGTACGCCAAACCCGTGCGCGGGCTCACGCAAAGAGCGCAAATCCTGTTGAACCGTTACCATTGGCCGGGCAACGTCCGCGAACTGGAGAACGTGATTGGCCACGCCTGCATGATGGCCATGGGAGACGTGATTGACGTTGCTGACCTGCCGCCCGCGGTGCAGTACGCCGCGGATGGATTCCGCCAGCCGGCTGCGGTTGCCGGCGGAGTTGCATCCGGCCTGCCCGCACCAAATGGCGTCGGCAACGGCTTGTCCCTGGAGGAGCATGAAAAACAGCTCCTGGACCAGGCCCTGACGCAAGCGGGCGGCAACCAATCTAAAGCGGCACGCCAGCTCCGCATCGGCCGCGACGCCCTGCGTTACAAAATGAAGAAGTATGGGCTTCTGTAATGTTCCAGCTATTTCGCACGCAATAATCGGCTTACTTCGTCGCGCAACTGGGTCAGGGCAACCGGCTTGGAGATGTATCCTGTAAAGCCCGCGGCCATGACCTTTTCGCGGTCTCCCGGCATGGCGTTGGCGGTCACGGCCACCACGGGAATTGCCGCCAGCTTGGGATTGCTGCGGATTTCCTGCAACACGTCATAGCCATTGCGCTGCGGAAGCTGCAGGTCCATCAGGACCAGGTCCAGCGACTGCCCGCGAATCAGCGCCAGCGCTTGTTCGCCGTCATTGGCTTCCACCACCTCGTAACCCTGTTGCTCCAGGACGGTCCGCAGCAGTTCGCGGCTGCTGGCTTTGTCTTCGACGATGAGGATTCGCGGCATGGCAACCTGCCTGTCGCAGGGTAAAGAATTCTATCGTAAAAATGAGTTTAGAGGCTGGGCGGGCCGGTCAGGGGCAGGGCAATGGTAAAGCGGCTTCCTTGTCCCGGCTCGCTGGTAAGCCGGATGTTGCCACCGTGCAGTTCCACCAGCTTTTTGGTGATGGGCAGGCCCAATCCCGTGCCTTCGCGTGTGCCTTTGGTTGTGCTGCCTGCCTGATAGAACTTTTCGAAAATGCTTTCGTGTTCATCCGCTGGGATGCCAACCCCGGTATCGCACACGCTGATCTCCAGCCATTGCCCATCGGCGGTGAGCGCCTCCACCCAGACAGCGCCGCCGTTCGGAGTGAACTTTACCGCGTTGCTCAGCAGGTTGTAGAGGATCTCTTTCAGGCGCAGGCGGTCGGCGAAGACCAGATCGTGGAAAGTGTTCTTGTTCTCCAAATGGATGTCTTTGGCTGCGGCCTGCTGATGAATGCCGGCCAGAACCTCGTCTAGGCAGGCGGCAAAATCAAAGGCGCCCAGCTGGAGTTCCAGACGTCCCGCCTCAATCCTGCTGATGTCCAGGATTTCGTTGATCAATTGCAGCAGGTGGCGCGAATCCTGCAGTACGTGGCCGAGGAACCGTTTTTGTTTGGGGTTGAGCGTCCCTTCCACTTCTTCCGTTAGCAGCTCGGAAAATCCGATGATGGTATGCAGCGGCGTTCGCAACTCGTGGCTCATGCTGGCTAGGAACTCGCTCTTCAGCCGGTTGGCTTTTTCCACGTCGCGGTTGCGGGCTTCCAGTTGTTCGTTTTTGGCCGCCAGTTCCGCATTGTATTGGTCCTGGACGGCGCGCAGCCGCTGCTCAGCCTCTTTGCGCGCGCTGATGTCGCGTACCACGGCAATCACGCGCAGGCCGTCTTCCACCCAATTCGGACTCAGACTGATCTCCACCGCAACCTGCGAGCCGTCTTTGCGTTGGGCCATCAGGTCCAACCCGCCTCCCATGGGGCGCACTTGCGGGTGAGCGGTATAAGAATCTCTTAGTTGTCCGTGCCCGGCCCGCATGGCCGATGGCACCAGTTGGTCCACGTTGATGCCGTGCAACTCCTCGCGCGTGTAGCCGAACATTTTTTCCGCGGTTTCGTTGGCCAGCACGATGCGGCCTTTGCCATCCACTTCCAGAATGGCGTCCGGCGCTGCTTCCAGCAGTTTGCGAAAACGCTTTTCCGCGAAGACTTCCGCCGCCGTGTCCGGCTTCTTACCCACGGTGGATGGGTCCTCCGGCTGCGAGGCGTCTTTCGTTATGGGCCGTTCTGGATCAAACTTGGTCGTAAATTCTCTTCCTTTCGATGAAACCGCAAGCGCAGCACAAGGCGGGATTAAGTGGCGAGCACAGCAATGGTATTCTAATTCTCTAATTCTGTGCTCTTCGAGCGATGTGCCGCTTCAATACGATGGGCCTCCTGATCAATGCAAGAAAGACAGGAGGTAACGGCCAACCTCGCCATGGTAAGCTGCGGCGTTGTGAGTGAGATTCATCGCGAATGAGAGTTAAGAAGAATCTTATCTCCATGCCCCTCCATAATACTTGTTGCTGAGATGTGACCTAAATCATTTTTTCGTTTCGAGTGCCACCTTCATAATCTAAAATGCCGCGTTCTCCAGGGTGTGCGTTAGTACGACCCGAGAATGAACTAAACCGGAATTCTGTTTGGGAGAAGGTGTAGCGCAATGCGGATTCTGATAGCGGAGGATGACGCTCCGCTGGCATCTTTTGTCGCCAAGGCCCTGACCGAGGAAGAACACCAGACGGAGATCGCTGCCGATGGCGAAGCGGCGTTGGCAAAACTGGTGGCGAAACCGTTTGATCTGTTGATCCTGGACCTGAACCTGCCCGTGCTCGACGGCAATGAAGTGCTCAAGCGGCTGCGCGGCCGCGGTTCGGAAATCCCGATTCTGATTCTTACGGCTACGGACAACGTGGCAGAACGCGTAGCGTGCCTGGACGCGGGCGCGGATGATTACCTCACCAAACCTTTTTCCTATTCTGAGCTGGCGGCCCGGCTGCGCGCGCTTTACCGTCGCAAAGGACCTCCGGTGCAAACCGTGCTGCGCGTGCAAGACCTGGAGTTGGACTGCGTCCAGCGCACGGTGGTCCGGGCGGGCGTTCCGGTTGATCTCACTCCCAAGGAATTTAGCCTGCTGGAATACTTCATGCGCAACCTGGGCCGGCAGATCACCCGCAACATGATCATCCAGTACGTGTGGAAGCTGGCGCCGGACACCATGACCAACGTGGTGGACGTGTATGTCAACTACTTGCGCAAAAAGATTGATGAAAACGCCAAAGTGAAACTGATTCGCACCGTCCGCGGTGTTGGCTACGAGTTCGGTCCATCCGCGCATCCGGACGATGCCGACCAGGCCGAAGACCCCGAATAACTTCCCCCGAAGCGATGTTGCACTGGGTCCCGCCGAACCTGACGGGTCAGAAGCCAGCGTTTGACTTTTATTCCAACTCAGGCCCATTATTTCCGCCCGGGAGAAACTGAATCAATGCTTGTCGCCACCAGCAAAAGTCAGCGCTGTGTTGTCTCTGCATTACTGGTTTGTCTCACCCTTGCCTCGGCAGGGCTTTTCGCACAACAACAGCAGCCTGCGGCCGAAGCCGCGCGTCTGGAGCGGCTGGTCGCGCTGTGCAAATTGTGGGGCGCGATCAAATATTTCCATCCCTATCTCGCCTACCGCGAGGATATTGACTGGGACAAAGCCGCGGTGGAGGCCATTGCCAAGGTCAACGCGGCCAAGAGTTCCGCTGACTATGCCGATGCGGTTGATCAGATGCTAAAGGCTCTCGGCGATCCCGCTACCCGAGTCCTGCCCAAGGAAACAGATCAAAAGCCATTGCCCGGAGAAACCGGTGATCCCAGTTTTCGTACTCTCGCTGACGGTGTTCTGCTGGTCAGCGTTCGCAACTTCGGGGAGCAACCGGGCTTCAGCTTCATGCTTGAGCAGGCCTCGGCTCTTACCAAGGAGATTCCCAAAGCCAAGACCGTGATCTTTGACCTGCGGCCTCCCGGCCGGCTGACGGAAAACCAGCAGGGAGTTGTCGCCAATGTGTTCGAATTCGGAAACCTGGCCAGCATGCTTTCTTCATCGCCTCTGGTCTTTCCCGGCGAACGCCGCCGAATGCACGTCGGATTTATTCCTCAGCAAGGGGCCACTTCAGGAGGCTATGAATCGGCGTTCTTCATTTCCCAGCGCACCAAGGTCTTGCCCGGTAAATCTGCCAAGGATGTCCCTGTTATTTTTCTTGTCAACCAGAATTCAGAGATTCCGGCAGCGGCGCTGGCGCTGCAAGCAGCAGGCAAGGCAGCCATCGTCGCAGAGGGCCGGATCGAAGATTACTCGGCGGTTTCTACGCAGAAATTCAAGCTCGCGGACGGTATAGAGGCGGAGATTCGCCTGGGCGAACTCCTCTACCCTGACGGTTCTACCAGTGTGGTTGCGGATGAAACCGTGCCCGCATCGTCTCAGGTGGGAGAGCAGAACACGGCATTTCAAAGAGCCCTGGCGTTGGCAAAAGACTTCAGAACGTCTCCGACGAATCGCCGCCATGTAGCCGTCAGCGCCGCAATTCCCGTTGAAAAACCATACTCGGACATGAGCTACCCTGCCCGCGAGTATCGCGTGCTTGCAGCTTTCAGGATCTGGACGGTCATCAACTACTTCTTCCCCTACCAAGATCTCATGGGAGAAGACTGGGATGGCGTGTTGCGCGAGTCCATCCCCAAGCTGGAACGGGCGAGTAACGCGCTGGAATACAGCCTGAGCGTGGCGGAGATGGTGACCCGGTTTCATGATGGCCATGGTTTTGTGCGCAGTCAGTTATTGCGGGACTATCTTGGCGCTGCTCCGGCGCCGGTGCGGGTGCGGATGATTGAAGGCTTACCCGTGGTCACCGCCTTTTGGAATGATCAATCCGTGAAAGATGCCGCCGCGGCCGGCATCGCGGTTGGCGACGTGATCATGAAAGTGGATGGTGAAGACGCTAAAGACCGCCTGGCGCGCTTGTCCAGATATATCTCAGCGTCAACACCGCAGTGGCAGCAATATCGCGCGGCAGGTACATTGTTGAGCGGTCCGGAAGGCTCCACCGTCAAAGTCACAGTGCGTGACGCCAAGAATCAAGTCAAAGAACTAAACCTGCTTCGCAAGGCCGCTTACTACCAAGGTGAACTCATCGAACGCCGTGGAGCACCCTTCAGGCTGCTTTCGGAGACGATTGGCTACGCCGATTTGGACCAACTGGAGGTCTCCATGGTGGACGACATGTTTGAGAAGTTCAAAAACACCAAGGCCATCATCTTTGACGATCGCACCTATCCCCGCGGGACAGCCTGGGCGATAGCGCCGCGGCTCACCGAAAAAGACCAGGTCGTTGCCGCAACATTCACACGGCGCGTTCCCATGTTCCCCGATTCGCCGATGGGAGAGATCGTGGGATCTTCCACCACGCAGGCTTTTCAGCAAAAAATTCCCCACAGCGACAAATGGAAATACAAGGGGAAGACCGTAATGCTGATTGATGAACGCGCCATCAGCCAGGCGGAACACACGGGTTTGTTTCTGCAGGCGGCGAACGGAACCAAGTTCATCGGCAGCCCCACGGCCGGGGCCAACGGTGACGTAACCTCATTCTGTGTTCCCGGCGGAATCTGGATCAGTTTTACCGGACAAGCGGTGCGTCACGCTGACGGCCGCCAGTTGCAGCGCGTCGGCCTGAAGCCGGACATCGAAGTCCGCCCCACCATCAAGGGTATCCGCGCCGGAAAAGACGAAGTTCTGGACCGGGCGGTGAAGTACTTGAGGAAAGAGCTGAAATAGTTGACGCAGAGGCAGCCTTACTTCAAATGCTCCAGCATCGCCTTGAACACGCTTGTCCCTGATTTGCCCATCAACTCGTAGATCATCATCTCCGTGGATGACAGCACGGCCCCGGCGGCGCGCATGCGTTCCAGGCCGAGCTTCCAGTTCAATTCGGTCCGGGAGCTGACCGCGTCGGCGGCCACGTGGATGTTCATTCCCTGGTTCAGCGCGCCCAGCGCCGTCTGCATCACGCAGATGTGGGTCTCCATGCCGCACAGCAGCAGCGTGTTGCGCTCGGCCAGCGTGCCGATAGCCGAACAGAACTCGCCGTTGCCGAAGCAGCCGAACTCCAGCTTGTCCACCGGCTTGGTGTTGGGTGGCAACAGCGCCATGATTTCCGGGACGGTCACGCCCAGACCCTTGGCGTACTGCGTGGAAACCACCACGGGCAGTGACAAGAGGCCGGCCAGCCGGACCAGCAATTGCGCGTTGCGTACCAGCCGGTCTTTTTCGTGGATGGGCGGCAGGAGTTTCTCTTGAATATCAATGACTGCCAGTACGCAATCTTCCACGCGCAGGGGCCGGCGCGCGACTTCAGAGTAGGGAAGCGTCTCAACCGGTGTGCTGACCATAATAGGAAATTGTAGCGCGTGGGCTCGATGTAATCATCCGCGCACAAAAAAGCCCGGAGTCCTTGCGGAACTCCAGGCTTCTCATATCGTCCCCGGGATTATCTTCCCAGGAAAGTCACGTGCACGTACGTTCCCAGGCGCGCATTGAACGCCAAGTACCAGCCAACGTGGTCGGGGTCGTTATAGATCACAACCCGGTCGCGGTCCCAGTACCAGTCATTGCAATAGGCGTAATCGGGTTCAGCCACGCGGAAGTAGTAACCGTTGAACCAGAACCGTTCCGGCCGCCCGCCGCCGAGCACCCAGATGTGACTGCGGCCAACAAAGCGGAACCGCCCGTGTTCCCAGGGATGCTCGAGGTGAAAGCGCCGGTCATTGCGGTCCCAATCATGTCCCACCCACCGGTCGCGGCGGTTGTCGTGGTCCACGTGCGGCCTGTCAGGATGGCCTTCGCGGTCGCGAAAGCCGCGGTCATGGTCTTCACGGCGCTCGCCCTTGTCGTGTCGCGGACCATGAGAAGGAATGTGTTCGCGCTTGTCGCGGTCCCGGCCGCGATCGTGGTCCCGATCTCGGTCTTGCGCCGTCACATAGACCGGTATGAGAAACAACGTCAGAAAAAGTCCGAGAAGCTTGTGTTTCATCCGCACCTCCAGAGTTGGGTCATGCTGTGTGCAAATAGGTTGTTGCCTCACTCTAACAACCCGTCCCAGCGATAATCCACTCGGTGCGGCTTACCAAAGTTCAGGAACCCAAGTCCCAAATCCTAAGCCTCAAAGACCCACGACCAAAAAGAACTAAGAGCACGAATTGGGCCATAAGTTTAGCTGGTCTTCCTCAGTGGTCATGGTCATCATGCATCGCCACCACGCGTGGCCGGACCTGGTCGTGTTGCCATGCGCTGGTCTGCCAGTTGTCTTTCACAGCCTCGCGTTTGATCCAGGGCGGCAACTCCAGGCGCAGATGGCGCGCCAGGGCCATGGCGTACGGTTCGTAGAGACCACGCAGGCGGAGCAGTTCGGCGTCCGCCGCATCGCCGACGGTAAGCTTCATCCCGGCGCCCTGCAGTTGCCTGCGGATGGCCTCCAGGTCTTCCGCTTGCAAGCGGGACGAAGCGCCATCGCGGTCCGGCGGCGCTGCAAACACCTGGCTCAGGTCCACCAGAGCATGGCGTGCGATGGCAAACGTCATTCGCGCCTGGTACTGGCACATGCCTTCCAGTCCGACCATGGCCAGCGAGCACACGTCCAGGACGGCGGTGAGCGACCCGATCCAGGATTGGTTATCGTGCTGCGACCGGAAGTAAGCCAGCACGGGATAAGAAAGATGGCTCTCCATCAGATCAGCCGCCCAATGTTCCCAGTCATGCAGCACGGTGGTGAGCGCGTCCAGGCCTTGATCGTTCCGTCCGGCGTGGCGGCGCAGCAGTTCGAAGGCTGTGGGCGGAGATCCGGCGCGCGCGTCGAGCAGAGAGATGGTCACTTCACGCCGCGAGAAAGCTTGATACAGCACCGGCAGATAGCCGATGACCAGCGCGAGAAATCCAAATCCAATGCCCGCTTCTAGAACGGTAACCAATCTGCCCAGCGGTGTGACAGGCGTGATGTCGCCCAGCCCCAGCGTGAACAGCGTGGTCCCGCTCATGTAGAGTGCGTTGCCAAAGTGGCTGGGAAGGAGCGAGCCGGTAAAGCGCGCACCATCGCCAAAGTGGATCAACGCGAAACCAAACACCAATACCACGGCGAAGAAGGCAAACAGCATCAGCAGGGAGAGCGGGCCGTAATAGCTGAGCAGCGCGTCGCGTCCCTTCTTACTTTGGCGTCCCTTTGCCACACTTCGCCATGCGACCCATGTTACGCGGTAGAACAAAACCGCCAGGCGGAAATGGCGCGTCACCCGCCGAGGCAGCACAATGGTCTCAAACGTCTCCCACAGCACCACCAGAACCATGATTACGCCGGCAATTACCGAAAAGTAGTTCAATACGTGTCCTCTCTTGCAAGGCATTAGATTACAGGAAATCGCCAACGGTTCGTCTTTCTGCGGGCTGCGGTACACTGAATGGCGAATGAAAGCGCCAGCAGGTAACGCCACGTGAAGACTCTACTGCACATGCTCACCGGGCATCCTTACCTGGTGGTATTGCTCTCGGCTTTGCTGGAGCGCATTGGGTTGCCGCTGTTTCTCTCACCAGTGCTGGTGGGCGCGGGGGCCCTCGCCGCCGGAGGACAGATGCGCTTCGACCTCGGCTTCTGGCTAGCCTTGGTTGCTTGCATCGCTGGCGACGCCCTCTGGTTTCATCAGGGACGCCTCCGCGGCGACTCCGTGCTCGCCACTCTGTGCCGCATCTCCTTTGAGCCGGATAGCTGCGTCCGCCGTTCCAAAGTGTTTCTGGAAAAAGGCGCGATGCGCACCGTATTCTTCTCCAAATGGATCCCCGGGCTCTCCCACATTGTTCCCGCCGTCGCCGGACTGAGCGGCATTGGCCAGGGCCGGTTCTTTGTCGCCAACGTAGCCGGGACCGCGGTGTTTGTTCTGGCGCTAATGCTGGTGGGCTATCTTCCCGTGGAGCACATGCGCCTGGTGCCGGCGGTGGGCTCGGTGGTCTTTGAAGGCAGCCTGGTCTTGTTGGCGGCCAACGTTGGCTACAAATACGTGCAGCGGCGCCGCTTCTTCGCTGAGCTTTACAAATCCCGCATCACTCCACATGAGCTGCGCGCCATGCTGCAAACAGGAGAACCCGTGGTGGTGGTTGACCTTCGCCATCCCCTGGACTCGGTCACCGACCCGCGCACGCTTCCCGGCGCCATCCGGATGTTGCCGGAAGATGTAGACAAAAAAGCCCGCCTGCTGCCCGCTGATCAGGAGATCGTCCTCTACTGCACTTGACCCAATGAAGCCACGAGCGCCCGGGTGGCGCAGAAACTCCAAAAGCTGGGAATCAAGCGGGTCCGTCCGCTGCAGGGAGGATTCAGCGGATGGAAAGACCTTGGCTATCCCTTAGAAGAGCCGACCGAAGTAGCGTGGCACAGCGCAGTGATCGAAAGGTGAATCCACGCGCGCCTGCTGCCGGGTGATGCCCATCACATCCTTAATGTGTCTTTCGACTTGAAAATATATGTTCAATGAAGAGGCAGGCTACGGGCGGCTGGCACAAGTGTCGCTCTGTTCGTAACCGGTGTTTCCGTTCATTGCTGATAGCAAGAAACTTATGGTTGTAGAGCCCCATTGGCCCAAGCGCGTTGCTTTCACCACAGGAACGGCGTCCTGCCTTCTGGGCTTGGCCGTGCTGGTGGGCTGGGCCGTGCATTATGTCCCGCTCATCCAGATTTCTTCTTCGCTTGCTCCCATGCAACGCATGACTGCTCTGGGCTTTGTGCTCTGCGGTCTCGCACTCATCTTCATCAGTACCGGACGCCGCCGGGCAGCAGCGATCTGTGCGGCTTTTCCGCTGCTCATTGCCGCACTTACCTGCGTCGAGTATGTATTCGATGCTGACTTGGGCATAGATCAACTGTTGGGAACCGGCTACATAACCGTGCTGGCGCCTCAGCCCGGCCGCATGTCTCCGGTCACCGCAGTGTGCTTCCTGCTCATCACTTCGGCGCTGGCAACTGTCGCGTTCCGGTCTTTGGCGCGGTTCGCATCGGCCGTCCTCGGGATCGTGGGCTCCCTGGTGGTGACCGTAGGGACGGTCAGTGGTCTGAGCTTCGTCCTCGCACAAAAGGACGTCTATGCCTGGGGCCACATTGCCCGCGTGGCCCTTCATACCCGGGCCGGGTTCCTGCTGCTGGGTGTCGGGCTTCTGGCGACTGCCTGGAAGGAAAAACCCCGTCACTCCATTTTGCCCGGGTGGCTTCCCTTGAGCGTCGGGCTCGCCGTGGCCGTTGGCGTCCTGGGGCTGTGGCAGGCTTTCATTGTGCATGAAGAAAGCAGGTTCGCGCTGCTCTCCTTCAGCTTGCTGGTAGGCGGTTTTGTTGTAGCTTTGCTTTTTGCGCTTACCGTATATCTTGCCCAGAAAGCCTGGGACCGCAACCGCGAACTTGTGATTTACCGAATGGCATTTGAGAACAGTTTTGATGGTCTTTTCCTCACCAGTCCTGATGGTTCCATCCAGGCAGCCAACCCCAGCGGCTGTCGCACTCTTGGCCGTACAGAACAGGAGATTTGCCAGGCAGGGCGCGAAGGCATCCTGGATACCGGCGATCCTCGCTTCCAGATCTTCTTGGAGCAGCGTACGCGAACCGGAAAGGCCCATGGCGAGCTCAATGCCAAACGTAAAGATGGCACGCTCATCCCCGTGGAGGCTTCCTCAGTCATTTTCAAAGATACTGGCGGCACGCTTAGGACTTCCACAGCAATGCGCGACATCAGCGGGCGCAAACGGGCAGAAGCACAGCTGCGCGAGAGCGAGGAACGCTTCCGCCGGATTTTCGAAGAGGGTCCGATCGGACTTGCTCTGGTTGCAACCGACTATCGCTTTCTGAAAGTCAACAACGCGCTTTGCCAGATGGTGGGGTACACGGAGCCTGAACTCCTCGGACTCACCTTCGCCGATATCACCCATCCTGATGACCTTCAGGCCGACGTCACGCTGGCAGACCAACTCCTCACCAATCAGATCCCTTACTACCAGATGGAGAAGCGCTACTTTAAAAAGAGCGGTGAAATCATCTGGGTCCACCTCACCGGCTCGGTCATCCGCGACCAGCACGGCAATATCCTCTACGCTCTGGCCATGGTTGAGGACATCACTGCTAGCAAGCAGGCAGAACAAAAGCTAAGCGAGCAGGCTGCCTTGCTGGAGCTTGCTCATGACGCCGTCATCGTCCGCGACCTGCAGAGCCGCGTGGCCTTCTGGAACAGGGGCGCCAAGGACACCTATGGATGGTCCGCGGAAGAGGCGGTTGGACGCATCACCCATGAGCTTCTGCGGACTGAATTTCCCATCCCGTTCAAGGAGATCGAGGCCATTTTGCAAACGGCCGGCCAGTGGGAAGGCGAACTGGTGCACACCACGCGTGCGGGCAAGACCATTGTCGTGACCAGCCGCTGGTCCCAACTGTGCGATGAGGCCGGAGCGCCCCGCAGCATTCTTGAAATCAATCGTGATATCACAGGGCGGAAGCACGCCGAGGCTGAACTAAGAGTCCAGACCGAGCGCCTCTCCCTGGCCACCCGCGCTGCCTCCATTGGCGTCTGGGACTTGGACCTGCGCACCAACCTCACGATCTGGGACGATACTTTGTTCGCAATGTTCGGCCTCCCCAAGATGGTTCCCATGCCCTATGAAAACTGGGCGCGCTTGGTCCATCCTGACGACCTGCCCGGGGCCGAAGCTTCGTTGCAGAGGGTCATGAGCCTGAAGACCCAGGACTACTGTGAATTCCGCATCATCCGGCCGGATGGTGCATTGCGCTACATCTCCTCGGCCCAGGGAGCGGTTCTGGATGAGCAAGGTAACGTTAGTCGCATTGTTGGCATCGGCGTCGATATCTCTGAACGCAAGCGCCTGGAAGCGCAACTGGCAGCCTCCGCGCGGCTTTCGGCACTGGGCATGATGGCCGGCGGGGTAGCGCATGAAGTCAACAATCCCCTTACCATCATCCATGCTTCGGCCAGCGACCTTCTGGATACCTTGAAGCGCGATGGCCAGGTGCCTTTGGAGACGGTGACGCGCGCCGCCACCCGTATCCGCCAGACCGCTGACCGCATCGCCAAAATCGTGAAGAGCCTCCGGCGCATTTCGCGGGAAGGGTCCCAGGACCAGTTCTTCCCGGTCTCCGCCGGCAAAATTGTGGAAGAGACTTTAGAGATGTGCCAGGAACGGTTCAAGGCCCATTCTGTGTCTCTGCAGTTGTCACCGATTGGTCCAGACCTGCTCATTTCCTGCCGCGAAGTGCAGATTGCCCAGGTGCTGCTCAACCTGCTGACCAACGCGTTTGATGCGGTCAGCGCCCAGCCGGGAGAAAAATGGGTGCGGCTGGACGTGCAGCGCCGCGGCGGGTCCATCGTCTTCTCCGTGGTTGACAGCGGCCCCGGTATACCCCCTGAGATCAAGGCGCGCATTATGGAGCCGTTTTTTACCACCAAAGAAGCCGGCAAAGGCACGGGGCTGGGACTGAACTTGTCCCAGACCATTGCAGAAGAGCACGGCGGCAAGCTCGAGCTCTCGGAAGACCAAGGCCATACCTGTTTTTCTTTGACCCTTCCCATTTCCCGAAAGGCAGAATCCCTATGCAGCTAAAAGAAGCAACTGTTCTGGTTGTTGAAGATGAGCCCGTTCTGTGCGAAATCATGGGCGCATGGTTTGAGCGCGTGGCCGGCAGGGTATTGGTCGCCGGCAACGGCGCCCAGGCCCTGGAAGTCCTGGCCGCCAATCGTGTTGACGCGGTGGTCTCCGACCTCCGCATGCCGGTGATGGACGGCATCACGCTCCTGAAGAGAATCAAGGCGTCCGTCCAGCCGCAGCCCAGCGTTACCTTCATCACCGGCTTCAGTGATATTGAGCCGCGCGACGCCTACAACATGGGCGCTGTCGCCGTCCTGGAAAAACCCATGGACCGCGACGAGCTTTTGCAAATCGTGAGGCGCAGTCTCATGTCCCGCGCCGAGCTCTGGCGGACTCCCATGGACGTGGAGCCGCCCGTTGTTCTCCGGTTGAGTTTTCCCAGCTTGGCAACCGCGTTGCAGGAGCAAAAGATAACTTTTGGCCGCGGCGGGCTCTGCATCGCGACCCAGGGCGTGCAAGAGGGGCCCATCGGGATCCAGATTGAGTTCAAAGACGACAAGCAGCAGTTGGAAGGAAACGGCGCTGTTCGTTGGACCGCCCCGGCAGAAGGCCAAGCCGGCATCGAACTGCTCTATGTAGCCCCTGCCAGCCGCGAATGGTTGGCCAAGCTGGTTGAACAAGAGGAAATCGCCGCGTTCATTCCAGGTTCGCTAGCAGGACAACACACCTTAACGGCTAAATCGGCTTGACACATTTGATGGCGATGTTTTTTGTGGCAGAATGATCAACTGGATCGCAACCAGCAGTCACAGTAAGAGAGGTTCGCATGCGGGCGATGAGTCTCAAACTCGTCCTGGCCACTCTGGCCGGCGTTGCGCTGGGCGTCGGCGGTTACGCTTTTGTTTACGCCAAAGGCTACTCTTACCTCTCCAACAATCCCAGCGCCTGCGCCAATTGCCACGCCATGAACGGGCAATACGACGGCTGGGTCAAATCCAGCCACCATTCCGCGGCCACCTGTAATGACTGTCACACTCCGCACAATATTCTCGGTAAGTATGCGGTAAAAGCCAGCAACGGCTTCTTTCACTCTTTCTATTTCACCACCGGCCGCTACCCGGACAACATTGAGATCACCCGGTTTGACCGCGAGGTCGTGGAGTCGGCGTGCCGCAACTGCCATCAGGCAATTACCCAGGCCATTGACAGCGACCGCGTGCACGGGCAGGCGGAAGGCGTCCATTGCACGCGCTGCCACTATTCCGTCGGCCACTCGGAGTCGTCCGCTTCCCTCAGTATCCCCGACGCGGTCAGGAGCTTACATGACAAACGCTAATCCCGCCGATTCTAAAGCCGCACGTCCGCGCGGTTTTTTGTTGACCATCGTTGTGCTGGCGGCCGTGGTCGTATTCACGCTCACCGCTCTGCTGGTCAATATCTTTGAGCGCAAGCAGGAAGCTCGCAACCCGTTTTACAAAGTGGTGGAGCTGAATGATACGGTGTCTGACCCCGCGATCTGGGGCAAGAATTTTCCCATGCAGTATGACTTGTACATGCGCACCGTGGACCAGCAGCGCACCAAGTACGGCGGCAGTGAAGCTCTGCCCCATTCGCCTACCGAAGCTGACCCGCGTTCCGCCGTGGCGCGCTCCAAACTGGAACAGGACCCGCGCCTGAAAATCATGTGGGCCGGATACGCGTTTTCCAAGGACTATCGCGAGCGTCGCGGCCACGCCTACATGCTTGACGACCAGACGTTCACCGAGCGCCAGCAGTTCAGTCCGCCGGGCGCGTGCTTGAACTGCCACGCGTCCATGGTCACTGTGTACAACCAGGCGGGAAACGGCGACGCCGCCAAGGGATTTCAAGCCATCAACCACATGAAGTACGCGGAGGCGCGCAAACTCGCCGCTCACCCCGTGGCCTGCATTGATTGTCACGATCCCCAGACCATGCAGTTGCGAGTCACACGCCCTGCGTTTGTCGAAGGCATCAAAGCGCTCAAGGCGTCACAGGGCGTGAAGGACTATGACGTAAACAAGATGGCCACGCGCCAGGAAATGCGCAGCTACGTTTGCGGACAGTGTCACGTAACCTATTACTTCAAGCCGCCGGACAAGACGCTGACCTTCCCCTGGACCAAAGGTCTGCGCGTGGAAGACATCATCGCCCACGAAGATGAAAACAAGATCAAGGAGTGGGAGCACCCGGATACCGGCGCTCCGCTGATCAAGGCCCGCCATCCCGAGTTTGAAGTGTGGAGCATGGGGGTACACGCGCGCTCCGGCGTGGCCTGTGCTGATTGCCACATGCCCTACACCCGCACGGGAGCTCTCAAAATCAGTGACCACCAGGTGAACAGCCCGCTGCTAAAAGTCAACCGTTCCTGCCAGACCTGTCACCACTTTCCTGAAGAAGAACTCAAGGCCCGCGTGGAGGACATCCAGGACCGCTTCTTTGATTTGCGCAACACCGCCCTGGATGCCCTGATGGACCTCATCCATGACATCCAGGCCAACAAAGACAAAGTTACTCCCGCACAGCTGGCCAAAGCCCGCGACTACCAGCGTCGCGGCGGCTTCATGATTGACTTCATCATGTCTGAGAACTCCATGGGCTTCCATGCGCCGCAGGAGGCAACGCGCATTTTGGGCGACGCCATCAACCTGTGCCGGCTGGGCCAGCTGGCTCTGCACGGCGGTCCGGAGCCAAGCCATAGTCCGCCCAACACCGCGAGCGAGCCCTCCCGCAGCGCCACCAGCGGAGGAGGGAAGTAAATAGGAGCAGGGAGCTAGAGACAGCAATTCAGGACCGCTCTTCGGCAGTGACTTATTTGACCTGCCTGGAAGCGCATCATAAAATGAATAGAGCCAGCAGTGCGTGCTGGCTCTTGCCGCTTGCTGCCCCCTCGTTCAATGGTAGGACAGCTGACTCTGGATCAGCATATCGGGGTTCGAATCCCTGGGGGGCAGCCAAAGATCCAGTGCATTTTCTTTAGTTTGTGGACTTGCCGTCAATCTCTCCTTCGTCCGTACTTTTCAGCGTGTGCGCGGGTTGTGCGGAGGTGACCGGGCTTGTTGAATTCCTTTCGCTAGACCTTCTCAGGAATCGCTCTAGAGCCGTCGGTGCCGAAGATTGCAGGTGTTCGAAGTCGAGCCGGTTTCCCTAAGCCCGGTTCCTTAAACAATGTGCAGAGCTGAAGCCGGCATCTCAATGGTCGCTCGCCATTTCTGTAATTCTTCTAAGGTGGCCTGAATCAGCGCAGGCAGAGCTGCCTCAACTGTGGGGCTGAGGTTCTCTCCCCATCCGGTCTGCTCCTGAATTCGAGCGGGCGCTTGGTCAGGAGCCCCTTTTCTTCAAGAAGCGCTCAATGCCGCGGCGACAATCGTCAGTCATGCGGGCAATGGCATTGGTTTCCACGCCGGCTTCGAGCGCCGCTTCGAACGACATGGAATCCATGTTGCACAGCAGGCGCTTCGATAGCATCACGGCCGATGCGGACTTGGCGGCCAGCCGCGCAGCGTAAGCATGCACCTCAGCAGGGAAGTCTTCATCCGTGTAAACACGGTGGACCAGGCCAAGTTCGTACGCTCGGGCGGCAGAGATGGTCTCTCCGGTTACCACGAGCTCAACCGCGGCTTTTTCTGAAATCGAGCGGCGCAGGATGGCCATTACCATTGCCGGCACGAATCCAATATTCACTTCCGGGTAGCCGAACTGGGCGGACCTCGCTGCCAGGACAATGTCACACGCGGTGGCAATGCCGCACCCGCCGGCCAAGGCGCGCCCATGTACAGCAGCGATCACAGGGTGCGGGTGATGGCGCATGGCCAGGAACAGCTCGGCCGTGCTGCGCGCGTCAGCCATGTTCTCCAGCACGCCGGCCTGCGCTGTCTTTTCCAGGCCTGCCAGGTCGGCGCCGGAGCAGAAGTCCGTGCCCGCTCCGCTGAGCACAACCACGCGGCACTGCGGATCGCTGGCAGAAGAAGCCATAGCTTCCTTCAACTCGGAAATCAATTCGCCATCCAACGCATTGCGTTTGTCCGGCCGGTTCAGGGTGATGCGCGCGATGCCGTCTTGAGTTTCGTAAATGATTTTGCTGTAGGCCATCTATGCCACTTCAATTTCCATTCTGAGCAACGCCGTGCTGTAGGTCTTCCCCTGAGAATCGGAGCGCAATGAGACCAACCCGCCGCCGTCGAGTGCGTGATGCAAGACGAAATTCAAGGCGTGCAGGTTGGGAAGCTCAAAGCGTTCTACTTCTCCCTGGCAAATGCCGGCAAAGTGCCGTTTGACGCGTTCGGCCGTAACCTCGCGAACCAGGACCGGGTAGTGCTCCGGCTTAAGCGCGATCAGGCCGATGTTGGCCGAATCACCTTTGTCGCCCGAGCGCGCGTGCGCGATTTCGCGTAGCTGGATTCTCGCCATCATGCCTCCGTCACCGAAATCTGCGGCGTAACCATTTCCTTGGGGACCAGCGCCGGCCAGTAAGCAACGATCTCTTCCACCTTGGGGCGGCCGACTCCCAGCCCGGTGACTGCCGGAGGGCCGTTCAAGGCGATGGGTATCAGTTCCTTCGTAAATCGCTCGACTGCGGTTTTGTCTGAGCTACGCACACCGATTCGCAATGCCACTTCAGCAATGTCCGGCGACGGTTCGCCTGCCATGTTGCCGTGCGTGGCGTTTACTCCAACGAACTCGGAGTGAATGGCATCAAACTTCAGTCCCAGCCGCTCGAACCGCTCGCGCAATATGCAGTCAGCGGCTTTCGCTTTCTTGTACGCGTCCGGCCAGGCATAGACCAGCGCGCCCATTGCTTTAAAGCCGGCAGCATAGCTTATGGAAACTTTGTAGAAATCCGTCGCCGGACGCCCTTTGATCCCGGAAGCATGCACGCGGTCCGGCCCTTGCTGTTCAAGATGAATCGTGGTGAAGTCGGCGATGCCGTCGGGCGTAATGTAACAACGCGGATCGCCAATCTCGTACAGCACTTGCTCGGTAACGGAGGCCACGCTCACGCGACCGCCGGTGCCCGTATGCTTGGTGACCACAAATGTTCCGTCGGTTTCGGCTTCAATGATGGGATAGCCGATGCCGGCGAAGTCGGGAATGCTCTCCCAATCCGCCTGGCAGTTGCCGCCGGTGCACTGCGCCCCGCATTCAATGATGTGCCCCGCGATGGTGCCGGCGGAGAGCCGGTCCCAATCGTCCGCCTTCCAGCCGAACTTCTGGATCATGGGGCCAAGCGCAAGCGCCGCATCATTGCAGCGTCCGGTGATCACAATCCCGGCCCCGCGATCCAGGGCTTCCGCGATGGGGAACGCGCCGAAATAGACGTTCGCGCTCTGCACCTGCGGCCAGATGCTGGTCAGGGGTTCGCCCGTGTCAAGGTTTGCGAGGTCAATGCCGCGATCGAGCAACTCACCCAGCCGGGGCAGAATATCGTCACCGGTCACAACGCCGATCTTGATGCGTCCGCCGTATCCGGCAGCTTGCAGAACCGCGGAGACAGCGTCACGGCAAGCCTGCGGATTGATGCCGCCGGCGTTGGTGACGACTTTCACGCCGCGCTCCACAATGTCGCGTGCCCCACGCTTGATCACGCCGACAAAATCATGAGCATACCCGGCCCGCGGGTCGCGCGCACGCAGCTTCTGCAGGATGGACATGGTAATCTCGGCAAGATAGTCAAGCGTCAGGTAATCGAGAGGGCCGCCACGCAGGAGTTGCAGCGGCGCTTCCTGGGAATCGCCCCAGAAAGCCGAGCCGTTCGCAATGCGGATCATACCGCCGCTCCACCGGCTTGCTGGTTGAGCTTCTCCCGCAGCACCCGCTTGAGCACCTTGCCCGTCGGGTTCTTGGGGAACTCGGCCATGACATAAACCTGCTTGGGAACCTTGAAGCCGGCCAGGCGGGAGCGCGCGTAGGCCAGCAGTTCATCTTCGCTCGGCTGCATGCCGGGCATGGGGACGACGCAGGCCACCACTTTCTCGATCCAATAATCATCGTGCACGCCGATGACGGCGACTTCTGCTACGGCCGGATGCTGCGAGAGGGCTTCTTCCACTTCCTGGCTGGATACATTTTCGCCACCGCTCTTGATCATGTCCTTTTTGCGGTCAAGGAAATACAGCCAGCCATGTTCATCGCGATAGGCGACGTCGCCCGTGTGGTGCCAGCCTCCGCGAAACAGGACCTCGTTCGCCGCCGGGTCTTCGAAGTAGCCGGGCGTCACGCAGGGACCGCGCACGACAATTTCCCCGGGCTTTCCCGCTTCCACGTCCCTCATCGCTTCGTCAACAATCCGAAGCTCCAGCGGCACATGCTGAATGCCAATCGGATCGGGAGCGGCCAGCATGCGCCCGATCTCCGCGCTGGGCGTTGCCGAACCGAGGGCGGTGGTTTCCGTTTGGCCCCAGCAGTTGACCCACTCCGCGTTGGGTGTTATCTGGCGCCAGCGCTGGAACACCGGGGTTGGCAAGTACTGGAAGACGAACAGGCGCTTAAGGCTCGATAGGTCCGCGGTCTCGATGCCGGGGGCTTGCAGCAGTCCTACCCAGACGGTCGCGGGCAACGCAAGTATGTTCGCTTTGTGAACCGCAATGGCTTGCAGAAGCGGTTCCGGCTTGGGCAGCGGGACAATGATGCTTTCACAACCCGAGGCAAAACAGGAAAAAGTCAGCACCAGGCCGGCGACATGAAACATGGGTAAAGCCAGCAGGTAGCGCCAGGAGCGATCAACCCCGTAGTCCGCGTAGCTGGCCAGAAGGTAAGCGTAAAAGTTCAAATGGGTGAGCACCACGCCCTTGGCCTTTGCTGTGGTGCCGCTGGTAAAGATGATGAGCAGAGGATCGTTGTCGTCCACCAGTTGCTCCACCTGATTCGCATCCTGAGCCGCCAGAGTTTTCCGCAAAGCATCATCAAGCAGGAAACGAGCCGCGGGCGGGCGGCTGACTTTCCCGGCAAACATTGGATCCAGCAGGAGCGCTTTCACCCGGGTCTTTTCCAGCACGTAATCAACTTCTTCCGCAGTGAACAGCAGATTAATGGGGACGAGCACTGCGCCGATCCGGGCACAGGCAAAAAACACGGCGGCATATTCAGGTGAATTGACGGCAAAAATCGCCACGCTATCGCCACGGCTGATGCCACTCTCCAGCAGAAGTCGCGCCGCCTGGTTCGCCAGCGAGTCAAATTCCGCGTAGCTGAGCGTGCGGTCCTGAAAACGAATGGCGGTCTGCTGCGGCGAACGCACCGCACTCCGCCGCAACGCGTCGCCTGCGTTGAAACGATGGATCAGGTTATACGCAAGGTCCGCCTGGGCCTTCTCCATCACAGCTTCTCTTCCTTGGCGATGATCTCTTTCATGATCTCGGAAGTCCCTGCGCCAATGGTGTTCAATCGCAGGTCTCGCCACATGCGTCCGACGGGATACTCCGTGGTGTAAGCGAAGCCGCCGAAGATCTGCATGCAGTCATAGGCCACCTTTTGTGACAGCTCTGTGGTGTAGAGCTTGGCCATGGTGATTTCGCGCACCGCCCGCTTGCCGCGGTTCACCATGTCCACAGCGTGATAAGTGAGCCAGCGCCCGGCCTCGATGGCCGTAAGGTGCTCGGCAAAACGGTGCCGCCACACCTGAAACTTTCCCACGGGCGAGCCGAATACGCTGCGTTCATGGCCGTAATCGATCGCCCACCGGAGACCTTTGTCCATGGCCGCCAGAGCGCCCAGCGAAGCCACCAGCCGCTCACCCTGGAAGTTCTCCATGATGTAGTAGAAACCGTGGTCTTTCTTGCCCAGAATGTTACGCACGGGAACGCGGCACTCATCAAAGAAGAGCTCGGCTGTATCGGAAGCGAGGTTGCCGATCTTCTTCAGCTTTTTTCCCACGGAGAAGCCTTTGGTATTTGTGCGAAACAGCACCAGCGAGATGCCTTTGTGTCCTTCACCGCCGGTGCGCACCGCCAGGACAATGTAGTCAGCGCGTGTGCCGTTCGTGATCCACAGCTTCTGCCCGGAGATCACCAGCTCATCACCTTCAATGCGGCCCCTGGTCTTGATCGCCGCTACGTCCGAGCCTCCGCCCGGCTCGCTGATTCCCAGCGCGCCAATCCAATCGCCGCGCACCGCTGGCGGCAGGAATTCGTCCTTTTGTTCCGCGGTGCCGAGGTCCTGGATCACCGGAATCGTCATGTCCGACTGGACCAGGAATGCCATGTTGATGCTGCCGCTGTCGGAATGGCTGAGCGACTCAACGTAAGCCGTGGTGGCCCACCAATCCTGCCCGCTGCCGCCCCACTTGGGATCAATGCGGATGCCGAACAGGCCCAGATCACCTGCCTTCTTGAACAACTCTCGCGGAAAGATGCCTTCTTCGTCCCAGTCGGCCGCGTGAGGCGCGATGTCTTCCTTGCAGAAGCGGCTCACCGTTTGACGGATCAGATCGTGCTCCTCGGTGAAGTACGGGAACTCAGTGATTTGCTGCGGAACTGCTTGCGTGCTCATTGGGCATCCTCCACGGATTGAATTTCTACGAGCATCTGTCCGGGCGCTACGATCTCACCCGGCTTGACCAGGATGGCCGCGATGACGCCCTCAATTGTGGCAATGATATTTTGCTCCATTTTCATGGCTTCAACCACAATTAGAGGCTCGCCCGGTTTGACCCTCTGGCCCTGCGCAACCAGGATTCTCAAGACCTGACCCGGCATAGGAGAGTTCGCCGACTGGTGCCGGCCTGCACCGGCGCTGTGCGGATAACGAGGCAGGCGCTTGACCGTGCGCTGTCCCAGACCAGAGCGCATGTAGTACTCGTCGCCGTGACGGCGGATGTGGAATTGATGACGAAGGCCTGCAATCAGGGCAACCGCTTCGCTGTCGTGCACATGCAGGACTTCAACACGTCCCTCAGCGCCGCGTATCTGGTGTTCGCGGCCGTCAATTTCCAGCTTCATGGCCGGACCGGGATAAGGATTGTTACGAAACCGGAGTGGAATCGAGGGCAGTATCTGCCTTTGTGCATGCTCGGTGCGTTCAATGTATGCGCGCAGCACCGAAGCGAAGATTTCATCCTGCGCCAAGCGCGCCTCGCGCAGATCGCCTTGAGCATAAGCGACAACATCAGAGCCTGTATGAATTTCCCCGGCGCGAAACGGGCTGCTGTCCAGCAGGTTCACAAGGAATTCGCGGTTCGTGCGCACTCCTTGCGCCGCGAAATGCTTCAGCGCATAGACCAGTTTGTTGATCGCGCTTTCCCGTTCGGCTGCGTGAACAATCACTTTGGCAAGCAGCGGATCATAGTAAACGCCGATTTCGGTCCCTTCCTCCACGCCCGAATCAACGCGAAGGCCTTCTACTCCCGCCGGCGGCTCCCAGACGTGCAGTGTTCCCGTCGAGGGCAGAAATCCGTTCTCCGGGTCCTCGGCATAGAGCCGGGCTTCAATCGCGTGTCCATTGGGTTGCAGCACTTCCGCGGGCAACGACTTGCCCTGCGCAATCTCGATCTGCAGACGGATCAGATCCGACCCGGTGGTCATCTCCGTGACTGGATGCTCCACCTGAATGCGCGTGTTAACCTCAATGAAGTAGAACTCGCCCGACGGAGCGAGCAGGAACTCCACAGTTCCTGCGTTGGTGTAGTCCATCTTGCGTGCCAGGGCAAGCGCTGCTTTCGCCATGCTTTGGCGGATTTCGGGCGTCAGCGCCGGCGAAGGGCTCTCTTCAATGATCTTCTGGTGGCGCCGTTGCGCGGAGCAATCGCGTTCGAAGAGATGAATCAGGTTGCCGTGATGATCGCCCACAATCTGGACTTCGACGTGGCGCGCGCCCTCAATGTATTTTTCGATCAGCAGGGCGCCGTCGCCGAAGGCGCGTTCCGCCTCGCTGCGGGCCGAGCTGTAAGCCTGCTGAAACTCGCCGGCCGTACGAACCACTCGCATACCGCGCCCGCCGCCGCCCGTCGAAGCCTTGATCAGCAGTGGAAACCCAAGCTTCTGGAAGTCCTTTTCTGTCGCCGACGGCGCCACCGGAACTCCCGCTTGTTCCGCGAGCCGGCGGCCCTCATCTTTCGATCCCATGGAGCGAATCACACCGGAACGCGGCCCAATAAAGATTATGCCCGCTGCTTCGCAGGCCGCCGCGAATTCGGCGTTCTCTGCCAGGAAGCCGTAGCCGGGATGGACGGCGTCGGCGCCGGTTTGGCGTGCGGCGGTGAGAATGGCGCCTATATTAAGGTAGGAGTCGCGCGGGGCAGAACCGCCGATCGGCACAGCCTGGTCCGCAAGGCGGACATGCAGGGCGTTGCGATCGAATTCCGAATACACAGCCACGGTCTCAATGCCCATCTCGCGACAGGTACGGATGATCCGCACCGCGATTTCGCCGCGATTGGCGATAAGGACGCGTCTTATAGAAGAAGATGAAAGCATGGACAATTTGGTAATTGAGTAATTTGGTAATTGGGTAAATTTCGCACGGTCTGTGGTTCAATTACCCAATTACCAAATTTCCCAATGACTCAATGCCTAAAAACTCCCCACTCCATGGTCCCTTCCGCCGGCGCATTGTAGGACGCAGACAAGGCAATCGCAATCACGGTACGTGTGTCTCGCGGGTCGATGATGCCGTCATCCCACAGCCGTGCTGTAGCGAAGTAACAGTCTGACTCGCGGCTGATCTGGTCTTCCAGCATCTTCCGGCCGAAGGCCAGCTTCTCTTCGTCAATGGATTGCCCGGTCTTGGCTGCCGCATCGCGCCTGATAATGTCCATCACACCGGAGAGCTGTTTTTCGCCCATGACAGCGATGCGGTGATTGGGCCACGTGAACAGGAACCGTGGATCGTAGGCCCGGCCGCACATGGCGTAATTGCCGGCGCCGTAGGACCCGCCAACCATGATAGTGATGGCGGGCACGGTGGAGTTGGACACCGCGTTGATCAGCTTGGCCCCATTGCGGATGATTCCGTCCTCCTCGTACGAGCGGCCCACCATGAACCCAGTGATGTTCTGCAGGAACAGGAGCGGAATGTTCTGCTGGTTGCACAAATGGATGAATTGCGCGCCTTTGCCCGACGACTCCGACATCAGCACGCCATTGTTGCCGAGAATGCCGATGGGGAAGCCGTGAATGTGGGCGAAGCCGGTCACCAGCGTGGGACCATACTCCGGCTTGAACTCGGCGAAGTCGCTGCCGTCAACAATGCGGGCAATCACCTCACGAATCTCGAATGGCACGCGCACATCCATGGAAGCGATACCCAAGAGTTCGTCTAGGTCATACACCGGTTCGCGCACCGGACGCAGGTTAGGAATTTCCGGCTTGGGAGTGTTCAAGTGGCTGACAATCTCGCGGGCGATTCGCACCGCATCAAGCTCATCTTCTGCCAGGTAGTCGGAAAGACCGGAGACGCGCGAATGCATCTCTGCTCCGCCCAGGGATTCTTCGTCGGAAATTTCTCCGGTCGCCATCTTCACCAAGGGCGGCCCAGCCAGGAACACCTGTGCCTGTTTCTTGACCATCACCACGTAATCGGACATGCCGGGCAGGTATGCGCCGCCCGCCGTAGAACTGCCGAAGACGACAGAAATGGTCGGGATACGTTGCCTTGAACGGCGTGTGATCTCACGGAAGCCGCGGCCACCGGCGACAAATACTTTGCTTTGCACCGGCAGGTCCGCTCCGGCGGATTCCACCAAAAGAATGCTGGGCAGATGATTGATGCGGGCGATATCGGCCAGACGGCCGTTCTTCCACAGGCCGGCTTCGCCGGTGGCGCCGCCTTTTGCTGTCGCCTCGTTGGCGGTGATGAGGCATTCGCGCCCGCAAACCAGCCCTACTCCGCCAACCACGCCGGCGCCGGGAAACTCGTTCTCTATTCCGTAGCCGGCCAAAGGGGCGATCTCCAGGAAATACGACCCTTCGTCCAGCAACATCTCAACGCGGTCACGCGGCAGCAGCTTGCCGCGCTCGACGTGGCGCTTCACGTACTTTTCGCCGCCGCCTTCCGTGGAGCGCTTCAACTCGGTGCGCAGGCGCTCGATGGCCGCTTGCATGCCCTCATAGTTGGTGCGGTATGAAGGGGAGTCGCGATCGACAGTGGAGCGAAGAAGCGGCACGGTGCACTACTATACCAATGTTCCCGCATGCCGCGGAAAGAGCTTGTTGCAATACTTCTCGCCAAGCGAACTCTCGCGTAACATGAAGGGCCATTGTTTTTGCGTGATTTGAGGAAGCATGAGGAGTGTCTGTGTCATTTATTGAAAATCAGGGAGCCCGAATCTACTGGGACGAACAAGGGAAGGGCGAGCCGGTGCTGCTGATCATGGGGCTCGGCTATCCCTCGCCCATGTGGCACCGCACGCGCCCTGTGCTGGCGGCGCACTACCGGACCCTGGCGCTTGATAACCGCGGCAGCGGACGCAGCGACGTGCCCCCGGGTCCTTATCCAATTGCTTTGATGGCGTCTGACGCCGCGGCGGTGCTGGACGCGGCAGCCGTGGAGAGCGCGCACGTCTTTGGTCTCTCCATGGGCGGCATGATCGCGCAGGAGTTCGCTCTGCAATATCCCAAGCGGGTGCGCTCGCTGATCCTGGGCTGTACGGCCTCCGGCGGGCCCACTGCCGTGCGGGCGGAAGCGGAGGTCACGAAAATCCTGATGGCCCGCGATATCACTCCGGAGCAGGCCGCGCTGGCGATTCGCCCGTACACTTACGATCCAGCCACTCCTCTTGAAAAGATGGATGAAGACTTGGCGATTCGCCGGCAATGGCTTCCCCGGCCGGAAGGCTTTCAGGCGCAGTTGCAAGGAATCCTGGCCTGGGAAGCGTACAGCCGGCTGGAACAGATCAAGGCGCCCACGTTGGTGATTCATGGTGAATCTGACCGTTTGGTGCCGCCGGGAAACGGCAAATTGATCGCCGAGCGCATTCCCGGAGCGAAACTGGTCATGCTTGCTCACGCCAGCCATATTCTTACGACAGATCAGCCCGAAGCAGCGCACCGGGCGATTTTGGAGTTTCTGGCGGTCCATGCCGTTCCGGTGTTGGGCTCGCAAGTAACGGCGTCACAGTAGGGCGAGAAAAGACTTCATGTTCGAATAGAAAAGGGATACTGCAATGAGTGACCTGGTTCAACTGACAAAAGACAAAGACGTCGCCATCATCACCATCAATAATCCGCCGGTCAACGCGTTGAGCCCGGGCGTGCCGGAGGGAATCGCCGAGGCGATCGAGCAGATTCATAACGACGGCAGCGTCAAAGCGGCTGTGCTCATCGGCGGCGGGCGTACGTTTGTCGCCGGAGCGGACATCAATGAATTCGGCAAGATCACGTCGGGCAGAACGCAGGGCGCGGTGAGCATCTTTCCGCAAATGCTGCGGCGGATTGAAGATTGCAGCAAGCCGGTGGTGATGGCCATTCACGGCACAGCGTTTGGCGGAGGACTGGAGCTGGCCATGGCCGGTCATTACCGCGTCGCTGCGCCCGGCGCCCAGGTCGGGCAGCCGGAAGTGAAGCTCGGCATTATTCCCGGCGCTCATGGCACCCAGCGCCTGCCCCGGCTCGCTGGGGTCGCCAAGGCGGTGGAGATGTGCGCCGACGGCAACCCGGTCAAAGCGCCGGAAGCTCTGAAACTCGGCATCGTTGATCGGCTTATTGAAGGTGACCTGCTGGCGGGAGCGGTGGCGTTCGCTCGCGAAGTCGCCGGAAAGTCTGCGCCCAAGACACGCGAGCGCAATGACAAACTGGGGACGCCCGAACAGAATGCCCCAATTTTCGCGGCCGCGCGCGATGCCGCCCGCAAGAAGCAGCGCGGGCTCATGGTCCCGCTGGCCGCGATTGATGCGGTGGAAGCCGCCACCAGGCTGCCTTTCGATCAAGGCTGCGAGGCGGAGCGCAAGCTTTTTACCGAATGCCTGTTCTCCGATCAGTCCAAGGCCATGATCCACGTCTTTTTCGGCGAGCGTGAGGTCGCCAAGATACCCGACGTCCCCAAAGAAACGCCGCTGATCCCGGTGAACTCGGTGGCGATTATCGGCGCCGGCACCATGGGAGGAGGCATTGCCATGACTTTTGCCAATGCCGGGATTCCAGTTCTGCTCAAGGAGACAGATCAGGCCGCGCTGGACCGCGGGCTGGCCACAATTTGCAAAAACTATGACGGCTCGGTGAAGCGCGGCCGCTTCACCCAGCAGTTCGTGGATGAAAGATTGAAGCTGATCAAGCCCACGCTTACTTACGACGGCTTCGCTGATGCTGACATGATAGTGGAAGCGGTCTTCGAAGGCATGGCGCTCAAGAAACAGGTTTTCGGCGAACTGGACCGCATCTGCAAGCGCGGCGCGATTCTGGCCAGCAACACTTCTACCCTCAGCATTGATGAGATCGCGCAGTCCACCTCGCGGCCGGAAGCAGTGATCGGTACCCATTTCTTCAGCCCGGCGAACGTGATGCGGCTTCTGGAGATCGTGCGGGGAAAAGCCAGCGGCAAGGAAGTCATCGCCACCTGCATGCAACTTGCCAAGAAGCTGGGCAAGGTAGGCGTGCTGGTGGGCAATTGCCGGGGCTTTGTCGGCAACCGCATGTTCGGGCCGTACCGGCGCGAAGCCCAGTTCCTGGTGGAAGAAGGCGCCAGTGTGCAGGATGTGGACAATGCGCTCTATGACTACGGCATGGCCATGGGGCCGCTCGCTGTGGGTGATCTTGCCGGTTTGGACGTGGGCTGGCGGATACGCAAAGAGTATCGCCACCTGGAGAAGCCCGGTGTGCGCCAGCCTATTGCAGAAGACCGTCTGTGTGAGATGGGCCGCTACGGCCAGAAGACCGGCGCGGGCTGGTACAAGTATGACGAGAACCGGCGCGCTGTTCCCGATCCGGAAGTTGCCGGACTGGTTCGTCTGTGGGCGGCAGAGGCCGGCATTCCCCAGCGCCAGATTTCAGCCGAAGAAATTGTGGATCGCTGCCTCTACGCGCTGGTGAACGAGGGCGCTCACATACTCGAGGAAGGTTACGCGCTGCGCGCGGTGGACATCGACATCATTTACCTGAACGGCTACGGTTTTCCCGCTCATCGCGGCGGCCCCATGTGGTACGCCGATACGGTCGGCCTGAAGAAAGTCTATGACCGCATCTGCGAATTCGAGCGGCAGCACGGGGAGCTGTGGCAACCTGCGCCATTGCTCAAGCAGTTGGCGCAGTCGGCCAAAAGTTTCAAAGACTTCAATGTCTAGGAGAAACAAAAATCCATCGGCTGCTGAAACCTTGCTTTCTCAAGCTCTCCTGATTACACTTTTGCGCACACCCCTTAGGCCCCAATCTTTCTTCGGAGAATGCTTGATGAAGAAGCTTCTCGGGCTCTCACTTGGTCATAACCTGATTCCCGCGACGCTTCCCCAAGCACTCTTGGATCCGGATTTTTGCGTGCAGAACTGAAATCCATGAGGTATTGCGTGAATCTGTTGTGGCGGCTTAAGTCGGCGATGTTCGCGACCGTCGGTGTCCTACTGGCAGCGGTTCCGGGGCTCGCGCAGCAGGCCCCAGCAGCTCCGTCGGCGCTCCAGGCAACGGCCGCCGCGGCTCTCGCGCGAACCGGGTGTCCTGAGCCTCCGCTGGCTGGTGCAGCAATCAGGGACGCGAGGGTGGCCGCCGAAGCGCAAATGGCCCAACCTCAAAGTGGCGGTGGGGCGGGACGAGGAGGCACGCCCTACTCGACGCAGGCGCGCACACTGGCGAGTGCCCGAGTGCAAACCGTGTGTGTTCCGGACTTTCGCGGAATGACTCTGGATCAAGCCAAGGCCGCAATTGACAAGACCAAAGGCCTGCACCTTGAGAGTGCGACTCCGCCAAATGGCTTGACGGTAACGGCCCAGAACCCTGTGCCGTTTCGCTATGTCCCGGTCGGGACGGGTGTCACATTGCAATTGACGCCTGCGGATAGGGCTTCGCACTGGCGAGTGGTGCCGGACATTACGCGCATGGACGTATCGTTGTTACCGGCCTTCCTGGAGCGTGCCGGCTTGGCGTACGGAGGGTCGAAAAAGATTGAGACGAAACAATACTCTGCTGGAACAATCATCCAGTCTCCGCTTGCGGGAACTCGCGTAGAAGAGTACACCCCGGTTTTCCGTTTCGAAGCTACGGTGCCGCCCCTACCGCAACCACAGGAAAATCATCTGGAGTTGGACGCTTCCCCTCACGTGGTGGTCGTCAATGAGCAAGTGGATTTTGAGGCTGTGCTGGCAACAGCCGTTCCGGGCGCGCAATACCAGTTCCAGTTTGGAGATGGCCGGCAAACCGGCCGGCAAGATGACAACAAGGCGCAGCACCAGTACGATCACGACGGTACGTTTAAGGTTAAGGCGACAGCTGTGCTGCCAAGCGGCGAAGAGCTTATCGCAGAGAAGGAGGTCCGCGTCCACACCACCACATGGACCGTGGATTTGGAGCTCAACCCGCGCCGTGCGGACACAAAAACGCCGATTTCTTTCCAAGCGAACCTTCTGCCGCCCCTCCCCCTGCCAGAGCGGCCGCAGTACTTGTTCTATTTTGACAATAACAAGCAGCCCGTGACCTCGAATAACCCTATCGTGCAGCGGCGTTTTGCCGACGCCGGCACGCATTTCGCGCACGTCGTCGTCACGGACGCCGATGGACACAGTTTTGAGAGTGACGTAAAGGCAGCCATCATTGATAAGCCGCCGCCACCGGTCTGGCTGTGGGTGTTGAGTGCTGTTGCCGCCGGCGCAATTTCCTGGCTAGGCGGATTGAAGATCGCGCAGAAGATCACCACCGGGCGTCTGCAATATGCCTTGGTCGCCGACACCCCGGGGCAACAGTCCGTCGAACAGCCCTCTGGGAGCGCGGTGGAGGCCGGGTTTGAGTTTCAAGTGGTGCATCCGCCGCTCGACCCCAACGCGCAATGTGCCGGACCGATCATCAAGCGAGTAGAGAGACTGCTATGAGCAAAACAGACATGAACATGAAGGATCTTTTTGCCGTGGAACCCGGGATCAGCGCCGCGGTCCCGCGGGAGAAGTTCGACAAGGCCAACAGCGCAGCGGAGTTGAAGGCGAATCTCGCGAAGACCTCCCAGCTCATCAGGTGGAACGTGGTCAAGGACGTCCTGGCGGAAAAGACGGTGGAGATGCTGGATATCCCGATGGTGAAGGTACTTTTTCCCGCGTGGAAGAAATACCGGGAGATTATGGAGTATGCCGATCCGCAGAAGCATCCTCCGCAAGAAACCTCGCTGGTCTGGCTTGCCGAGCACACCGTGGAAACCAAGCATCGCCCGCACCTGCAGGTCAGCTATCGGGGAGTGAAGTTTTCCGACCTCGAGTTCACGCTGACCGCTGCACTAACGCTGAAGGGAATCGTGCTGCGCATTCAGGACGGGAAGATCAAGGAGATCAAAGAGGGCACTATTTCAGGCAAAGGATCGCTGCTCTTGGAGACAGAGTTGGTGATCGAGAAGACGTTTGGCTCTTACGACCTGCCGGGCCGCCTCGACCTGGGCGACGGAATTCCGTTGCGCGACTCCGGCGCAGACCGTGTTTCCACTGCAGCCGGACGATAACGCCTAACTCGGAGGCGGGCCACGCCGTTGCGGAGCGGATCAACTCCGAGCCATCCTATGGGGCACATCTCTGGTGCAGAGGCGAAACGCCAGACCTGGCGCCGTTTACGTAAAGCGTCACCAAGGGTGTAATCCAGCCTAACCGTGATAACATATTACAGGTAAGTCTGCGGTCCCGCCTCGCGCGCCGGAATCCCTTCGCAGCTCCATAAAAACTAATGATTTCAGTCAGTAACGTGTCCATGCGCTACGGCGCCAAAGTCTTGTTTGAAGAGGTCTCCACGGCATTCACGCCGGGGAAGCGCTACGGCCTCACCGGCCCCAACGGCGCCGGCAAGACCACCTTCATGAACCTGCTCTCCGGTGAGCTTGAGCCGCAGAAGGGCAACGTGGTGCGTCCGCGGAAGCTCAGCGTGCTCAGCCAGGACCAGTTTGCCTTTGACGCGTATCGCGTGATTGACACCGTCATCATGGGCAACAAGCGCCTGTGGACCGCGCTGGAAGAGCGCAACCACATTTACGAAAAACCCGCGATGAGCAATGAAGACGGCATGCGCTTGGGGGAACTGGAAGGCATCGTCGGCGAAGAAGACGGTTATTCCGCCGAAACTGATGCGGCCATTCTGCTGCAGGGGCTCGACATCCCGGATAGCGTGCATGAGCGCAAGATGGGCGAGCTGCCCGGCGGACAAAAGATGCGCGTTCTGTTGGCGCAGGCGCTCTTCGGCCATCCCCAGGCCCTGCTGCTGGACGAGCCCACGAACCATCTTGATCTCGATTCCATCCACTGGCTCCAGGATTTTCTCAACCGCTATGACGGCGTGCTGATCACCATCTCGCACGACCGACATTTTCTGAACAGCATCTGCACCCACATCGCCGACATTGATTACGAAACCATCATCACTTACACCGGCGGCTATGACGACATGGTGATGGCCAAGACCCAGGTGCGTTCGCAGATTGAAGGGCAGAACGCGCAACGCGAAAAGAAGATCGCGCAGCTCAATGAGTTCATCGCGCGCTTCGCCGCCGGCACCCGCTCCAGCCAGGTACAGTCGCGGCGCAAGGAAGTCGAGCGGCTGCAGCTCACCGAGCTGGCCAAGTCCAATATCGCGCGTCCGTATCTCAAATTCGACATGAAGCGGCCCTCGGGCAAACACATTCTCGAGGTGGAAAAAGTCAGCAAGTCGTACGGAGAGGCTGAAGTCGGCGTCATTCAGGGCTTCACCGCCAGCGTGCTGCGCGGAGAAAAAATCGCGCTCATGGGACGCAACGGCGCCGGCAAAACCACCCTGCTCAACGCGCTCTTGGCCAACTCACCCACCACGCCGGAAGCCGAACTGCGCAAGACCAGCGGCTACGCGGGAGCTTTCATTGACGCCGGCAAAGTAGTTTGGGGACACGAAGCCTCCATCGGCTACTTTCCCCAGGACCATCGCAGCTTGATTGACAAAGGCAGCACCGTGCTGGAGTGGCTTTTCCAGTGGGACCCGTCAGTATCCAACGAAGAGATCCGCGGCCTGCTGGGCCAAATGCTCTTCGGCCGCGACGAAGCCAACAAGAAGACTGACGTGCTCTCCGGCGGCGAGGCCGCCCGCATCATCTTCTGCAAACTCATGCTGCAGAAGCCCAACGTGCTGGTGCTGGACGAGCCCACCAACCATCTGGACCTGGAGTCCATCAACGCGCTCAACATCGCGCTGCAGCGCTACCAGGGGACGGTATTACTGGTTACGCATGACCACGATCTTATTGACGAGGTCGCCACCCGCATCTGGCATTTCGACGATCACAAGATCGAGGACTTCAAGGGTACTTACGAGGAGTATCAGGCTGCCGTGCAGGTGTAGCCGAAGCCAGTGCTGCGGTTCGGGCGGCGCGCGCAGGATTTCGGCAGAAGAGTTTTACCAGCGCACAACGTCGGCGCGTTTGAGACGCCCAGGCCGATGCCTCTTGGGCGCCTCAACTCTTCCGTGACCGCTCCGTCCCTGCCGAAGGTCTTCCTTATCGCGCGCCCAGGCCCTGAGAACTCTGCCTCGGCCGTTCCACAACTCCCTCATCCGACGCGGAAGTGATGGAGTAGCCAACACCGCGCACTGTGCGAATCAACGGCGTGCTAAACCCTTGATCAACTTTCAGGCGCAGGTAGTTGACGTAAACGTCCACAATGTTGGTGAGCCCTTCAAAGCCAACGTTCCACACGTGCTCCACGATCATGGTGCGGGTAACGCTGCGTCCCGCATTGCGCATCATGTATTCCAGCACCGCGTACTCGCGCTGGGTGAGGTTGATCACCTTTCCTCCACGGGTCACGGTGTGGCGCAGGCGGTCCAATTCCAGGTCACCCACGCTGAGCTTGTCCAACAGTTCCTGCGGACGGCGCAGAAGCGTCTGGAGACGGACCAGCAGTTCTTCAAAAGAAAATGGTTTCACCATAAAGTCATCGGCGCCGGCCTGCAATGCGCAGACTCGGTCAGAGACTTCTTTGTGGGCGCTCAGGAACAGGACCCGGGCCTGCGATCCGGACTTGCGCAGTTTCTTCAATACCGACAACCCGTCAAGTTTTGGCAAGTTCCAATCGAGAATCACGGCGTCGTAGTCAATCTCCGTGGCGAGTTGCAGGCCTTCTTCGCCGTCCGTCGCCACATCAACGGCATAGTGGTCGGCTTCCAGACCCTTGACCAAGGTCCTTGCTACCTTAGGATCATCCTCAACAATAAGAATTCGCACGCTTCACCTTCCTGCGTCCGCACGGTTATGCGGATCTGATTTGAGATAAACCCAAGAATCTGTGGTTCGGCCCGTGATGAGGAAGCGGAGCAAAGAGGGTGCATCAGTTACCGGAAGTTGCTTCCCTTGCGCACAAGAGTCTCATTTTGTCTTAAGGCTGTCGGTGAGATTTATCACACCATAAATGTGATGGGGATCACATTCGCGGTGTGATTAAGCCGCGCTGCCTTCGGCCAAGCGCCGCTCTTAAGCTGCGAAGCAGCGGCGAAGATTTATTTACGCCGGCTTGATCCTATGACCGCAAGGACGAGAGGCGATTCAGTCTCTGTCGCCGTCCACAAATGCCCTGAGTTTACGCGACCGCGAGGGGTGGCGCAGTTTGCGCAAGGCTTTGGCTTCGATCTGGCGGATGCGTTCGCGGGTGACCTGGAAGTTCTGTCCCACTTCTTCCAGGGTGTGTTCAGAGCCGTCTTCCAGCCCGAACCGCATTCGGATGATGCGCTCTTCCCGCGGGCTGAGCGTGCGGAGAACGTGGGCCGTTTGTTTCTTCAAGTCCACGTCCAGCATCGCCTGGGCCGGTGATACGCCGGCCGTATCCTGGATCAGGTCGCTCAAGTGCGAATCTTCTTCTTCTCCGATGGGCGTCTCCAGTGAAATCGGCTGCTGCGCGATCTTGAGAATCTTGCGGACTTTTGACACCGGGATGTCCATGCGCTGCGCGACTTCCTCTGACGACGGCTCATGACCAAGCTCCTGCACCAGCTGGCGCGAGGTGCGGATCAGCTTGTTGATGTTCTCGATCATGTGCACGGGAACGCGGATGGTGCGGGCCTGGTCGGAGATGGCGCGGGTCACGGCCTGGCGGATCCACCAGGTCGCATAGGTGGAAAACTTGTAGCCGCGGCGATACTCGAACTTGTCCACAGCTTTCATCAGCCCCATGTTGCCTTCCTGGATCAAGTCCAGGAACTGCAGGCCGCGATTGGTATATTTCTTGGCAATGGAGACCACCAGGCGCAGGTTGGCTTCCACCAGTTCGCGCTTGGCGTACTCGGCGTCTACGTTGCCTTGGAGAATTTCGCGCTGGGTGCGGCGCAGCTCCACGTAGCTGGTCCGGGCTTCCTGCTCCAGTCTTTTGAGGTCGCCATGGCACGTGCGCTGCTGGCGCTTGTATTCCTTGCGCAGTTCCTCGCTGCGTGTGCCCTCATACTTCTTTTCCCAGTGACGAAGCTGGCGTTCCAGTGACCGCATAGCTTCCGTGGTGGTGGTAACTCTTTCGATCAAGCGCTTGCGTTCAGCGTGGGTGTACCTGAACGCGCGGATCACTTTGGAAACCGCCACTCTCTCCCGGCCCAGTTTCCAGCGGCTGCGGCGATATCGCTTGGCGTTCTTTTTCGGATCAATGCCCGCGATTTCGTCTTCCAGCGCCAGCGCTTTCTTGTGGTGCTTCACCATCTCATCAATCTTGCTGATGGTGGCGGTGGCGCGCGCGGAAAGAATCTCTTCCGTGATCTCTTCTTCGTCGAAGATGACGAAGTCTTTGATCGCGCGGGCGCCGGACTTCAAGTCCGCGCCAATCGCCGTTATTTCCTGAATCACGATGGGCGAGCGGGAAATGGCCTTGAGCACGCGGAGATGTCCGCGCTCGAACCGCTTGGCGATCTCAATTTCTCCCTGGCGCGTCAGCAGCGGCACGGTGCCCATTTCCCGCAGGTACAAACGGACGGGATCGCTGGTCTTGTCCAGAACTTCGGGGGCCAGCCTGAATTCCGCGTCCTCTTCGGGCTCCAGTTCCGCTTCCAGCTTCCTTCTGCGGTTGGAAGGCGTTTCTTCTTCCGGCAGCACGTCAATGCCGCGCCGGTCCAGCATGGTTACCAGATCTTCGACGTCCTCCGGGGAAACATCATCCACAAGGTCGCCAGCCTCGCCCAGGACGGGATCGGCCGGGTCCTCTCCCTCCATACTGATGATCTTCTTCATAGGGTCGTTTTTGTCGTGGACAGCCAAGAGTTACCTTTCGCACCGGCGGGGGTTCCATAACGCATCATCACTGCCGAGCGTTACTCAGACATTTTCAACAAATATGATGTGTGTTCACGGCCAATTGGCCGCAGCTGCCCACATACCACGCTGTCGCTTCCGTTTGCGGTTCCATTTCGCCGTTCCCGCGGGAACGATGGAGAAAACAAGCTAGAGAACAGGCTTGAGCTTCAGGGAGTCAATCTCTTGAAGAATCGTCTGCAGGCGCTGTTCCAGCTGCCGCTTCGTCCGTGGCTTCCGCTCGGTCTTGGTGAATTGCCCGTAGTTTGCGATGGAGCGGCGATAAAAATCAGCAGTTTTATTGAGCAATTCGGCTTTCTGGTCAGTGATTGTGGACATACCCCTATTCTACAGGAGATCGTCTTTGACCGCAGGCCGAATCTTTCGCTAGGGCAGGCTCGGCAGTTCCATGGTGCCGTGATGCTTCCGTTCCTGGATGTGGTCCCAGACCAGTTGATCGCTCACCCAGAAGGCCTGTTTTTTGGCCATTTCCACGTTCTGCAGGGCGTGGTCATGCTGGATGGCGAACCGCTGGCCGCACTTGCTGCAGACAACGGTCTCCATCAGCGCGGTCTTGGACGAAGGCTCCAAAGTCGCAGCGGCGCCACGCAAGCGTCTTGCAACGCCATTTGGATTCACCAGCGCGGCTCGCGTTTCGGACGATCGCCGCCCCGGCCGCCATCGCGCCGTGGCGCTTGTGGCTTGGCTTCGTTGACGGTGAGCGCCCTGCCGTTTGAGTCCTTGCCGTTCAGGCCGGCCATCGCCTTTTCCGCTTCGTCATCGTTGGGCATGGTTACAAAGCCGAAACCGCGTGAGCGTCCGGTATCGCGGTCCGTGGCCAGGGAAACACTCTCAATGTTTCCGTACGGCTCGAACAGTGACCGCAGTTCAGGTTCTGTCATGCTGAAAGGAAAATTTCCGACGTAAATCTTCTTCAAGTTGTTGCTCCTTGGTTCATGATGGTGGGATTGGCTGTTCTCAGCAGAAATAGGCAGGAAAAAGCAGGGATCGCGTCTATCCGAGTCGAGGACAACTGACTTGTCAGATCTGATTCTACACCCGAAAGCCATGTTGGAGCCAGCTCCTCCGATCGCCAACTTTGATTACTACTTCGTAAATTTTAGAGCCAAACCCCACCCCCCATGACCTGTTTGTTGCAAACAAAGGGCGAAGTGTAATTCGACAAGGCAGTCACTGGACGGTCGAAGCCGCTTTTTCGCTTCGCTTCGGCCTAGAATCGCTATCAATTTTCCCAGCGACGCCACAACCGCGATATTACTCTCTGGTTAACACCAATGGGCGTCGCCCCGGCCGTTTCCCTTGAGTTTTCAAAGAACCGTCGCCCCGCCGCCTGGGCAGCGGGTATTCGCCAAACCGCCAAATCCTAACATCCAATTATTGTGTTTGAATATATCGTATTTTGTTCGCTAATACAAGAGTGGAGCAGCCGGCTCCTCGCGATACGATCTGCGGCGGCTCGGATTCGGCGGTCAGGAGGGAATGAGAGCTTGCCGGGAAGCCCCATGGCTGGAGCTTCCCGGTTTGCTGGTGCGCGTTACTTGGCGTTGATGGTTACCGTGAACGTGTTGTTAGGCGTGTTGGTGTCCGTGCCGTTGAATGAGGCATGACCGGTCGAGCTGAAGGCCCCTGCCCCTGGCACGCTGAAGTTTACGGTCACTATCATGGTTTGTCCTCCGGCCACCGTGGCGGCATTGCAGGTGATGGTCCCCCCGCTGCCGACCGCCGGCCCGGTGCACGACCCCGTGGACGTGGAGACAGAGTTGAACGGCAATCCCGCCGGCAATGTCGCGGTGAAAACCACGGAATTGGCGGGGGAATTCTGCGCGTTCTTGATCTGCCAGGTGATGGTGTCCGTGGTCGTTGGCCCGGATGTGGGACCGCCGTTTTGCGGCGAGCCCGTCACCTGAAGGTCGGTGGTGGTTGGCGGCGCGCTGATGGCCGTGTTGAACGTGGCGGTGTTGTTCACCGGATTGGGATCGGTGAGCGGATTGCCGGCTGCGTCATTCGCGCTGACCGTTGCCGTGTTGGTGATGGCCGACGTCACGTTCAGGACTACCGTTACCGTCGCGCTGCCGCCCACAACTATACCGCCCAGGTTGCACTGGAATTGCGAACCCAGCAGAGCGCAGGCGCCCTGACTCGGCGTACCGGAAACAAACGTTGCACCGGCAGGCACGAAGTCGTTCACCGTGACCTGCGGAGCAAAGTTCGGTCCCAGATTGCTGGCCGTCAGCGTGTAACTGGCATTGCCGCCGGCATTGATGCTCGTCGGACCGGTCATGCTGATGGCCATGTCGGTAGAGCCCAGAGTCCGCGTGGGAGTTACCGCGTTGGAAGGCGCGGACTCAGGGCCAGCGCCTTTGATGTTGGTGGCATGCACGGTAAAGGTGTACGTGGTGCCGTTGGTCAGACCCGTTACCACCGCCGAAGTGGTGGTGCCATTCGATGTGGTAACTGTGTTTGCTGTGGCTATGCCGTTGATGCGCGCTGTCACCGTGTAGCTGGTGATGGTCGCATTGCCATTGCTTGCCGGCGGGACCCAGGCTACGGTGGCTTGGGAGTCCGCGGCGACTGCCGTTGCGCCTGTGGGCGCGCCGGGAACGGTAATGGCCAGCGGGACTACGGAGTTGCTCGGCGCCGAGAATGCGCTGGTGCCCTGGGCGTTGGTTGCCGAAACCTCAAACTGATACGTAACTCCGTTGACCAAACCCGAGACGGTAGCGGTTGAAGTCTGAGTAGACCCCCCGTTGTTAGGAACGATCAAGTCCGCCACAGGCAGTCCGTTGGAGGCCAGGGAATTGTGTATGGTGAAGGTGGTCGCCGGGCTGCCTCCGCCGTTGAGCCAGGTCAAGAATGCCTGACCGTCTCCGCTGGAGGCTGTGACTCCGACCGGCGTTCCCGGTACGGACGGTGGTGGTGGCGTGGTGGAAACCGCGTAGTAGCGTCCGCCGCCAGCGACGCCGGCTTCCTGCCCGGGATCATCGCCTACGTAGACGACCGGGCCAGTTGGCGAAGCATCGAATGCCACGGCGATCAGGAACAGAAAATTCGAGGCCCAGTTGTTATCAATTGTGATATTGCCGGTGGGACTGGTCAGGCCGGAAAGCTTGACGATAGCATTTTGTGTTTCAGCGATATACAGGCTGTCACCGTTGACGGCGGGATAGACCTGGTCGCTGGTCAGGGTGAAGACGCCGGGAATCAGCGTTTTGATCCTGGTTGTGCCTTTGCACGGCGTGAAGTTATTCGCCGGAGAAAAACACTGGTCGGCATTGGGAATGTTAAACAGGCCTCTGATGTCGGCGCCCCACATGTCGTGTCCCACAAACGATATTCCCAAACCTCTGCGCGCATCCGGCGTGGTTCCCATGACCTGCATATTGGAACACGGAATGGTTGGGCTCTCCGGCGCGATGACTCGCACCAGATTACCGGAGGTCTTGAATGACACGTAAAGGTTGGCGTCCGGGCCCATCGCGACAGCCCAGGGAAAGCTGCCGCTCAAGCCGCAGCCGTTGGTATCTCCCAGGAATTCCGCCGTTGCGCTGACCAGCCCTTGGCCATTATCGCCGTCGGGAAGAAAGTGGAAGCGGGCCACATTCGCCGCGCCGCCATCGTCCACCGAATAGATGGTGTTGTTGAGCGGATCGTACACCATTCTTCCTGGCACAAACGCCACACCCGCCACAGTCGTGATGCAGGTGGCCAGGTTGACGGTCAGCGGCGCGCCGGTATCCAGATCGGGATCCAGGCGGCATAGTCCGCCGGTATCACCCGACCACAGATGCCGGAACGGGCGTCCCGTAGCCGGATTAATGGCTGATCCGGTCAAGACCTGCGCTCCGTAAGGGAGCGTGAAGCCCGTAGCCAGGAGTGTGTTGCTGGCGGTTGGTGGTGCACTCTGCGCGGCGCCTGTCGCCGGCGCTACCAGGAGAAATACGATCAGGCACGCCAGAATTTTCCCCAGGACGCTCCAGCTTTCAGGAGAAGTCCTGCAGGTTGTCGCGTTCGTTGTCTTGCCGTTGTTCAGGTTCCTCATACGCTTGCATGTTTCTTTCTCCCGGAAGCGTAGGGTTGGTTGACAACTTGCTGAGCCTTGCTTTCCGGCTCTCCTCGGGTGCCGCGTAGCTGCGAGCTTGATCGAATGGGACGCACGCGCACGGAATAGGAAGACAGCTCGCGTTGACGTCTGAGGAAAGCACGCATTGGATGGAAATGCCCATGAGAACAATCACGGGAACAGGCCCAAACTTAACTCGGAGTTGCTCAGGGAGCTATCAGTCGGGAGGAGAAGATGGAATCGTCGCGGCGATGAGCGGCGCGAAATTTCTCGGCAACGGCTGTGCGCGGTAGCTCAAAATTTCTTTCGAGCAACTGGAGTCTAATCCAAGTTGCATCCGCAGCGCAAGAAACTTATTTGCGAATTTTCGTCGAATCGGTGCAAATGGAGCACACTGTACGAATTTCTGCCAAGGACAATGCTCTGAGCAAAAGAGATCAATCGCCTAGTGGGAAAATCCTAGTCGGTTGTTTTGCTGCGCGCTCGCGTGCATCGGCAAAGTCCGGCAACTTTCATGGAGAGCAAGGAAGGAGTCGCGAGGCCAAACTCATCATGGCGAACAATCTAAAGTTTGCCGCTGGAAAACTCAGAACTCTGGTAATCGAATTAGGGGTTTTAATTCTCGTTTAATGCTTGCCTAAGACTGGGGTGCCATCTTATTATGACCCTACATGCCGCACGTTTAGGGGCGGCCAATGACGGGTTTTTAACGAACTATGTGCCTGGGGAAATATTTTCGCGGCGCGGTTTTGAGCGTGATGTTCCTGCTGACGGTGGGAGCAAGCTGTTGGTCTGATTCCTACGATGCCGACCCCTGGGATGACACGCCGCCCGTGACCGTGGATTTCAACTTCGTGAAACCCCCGCCGATCAGTACTCAAATTGTCCAGGACAAGGTTGTCCGCGGCGCGATCGGCGTGACCGGCGTGCACCCTGCGCAGGTCTCCCGCGAACTCGAAGTGGTTCCAGCTTTCGCTCTTGCTCCCAATCAAGCCCAGCCGGGCACTCCTTTGTTTTCTCCTCTGCGAACGTAAGCCCACATCCGGACCGCGCTCTTGGACCGCCGGAATTTGCTCGCGGTGAGCGACGCCATTCAATACAGGGCGCAAGCAGCCTTGAGAAATGCATCGTCCCACGATCTAATTCCATAAGGCCAGACAGCCCGCGCAAGTCCGGTAGCTGCCCGAAATTCAAAACAATTTTCTTTTTAAAGTTTCCTCGCTGCGCTCAGATCGCGAGGGGATGCCGGGAACATCGGGCGCCCGGCAAAAAATCCGGGGACCTTCGGGTCCCTGGTACTGGCCGGTTCAATCGGGCACTGGCCAGACGGAGAGGCCGGGTGTAGCCACCCGGCCTTTTCAACGCATGCGCGTTATTGTTCAGGTCTATTTGGGCGCGGCGGCCTGTTGCTTCGGTGGGATTGGTACTTCAATCATTGGCCGGCCGGCGTTTTTGTTGACGGGGCCAAAGTAGTCGTCGTTGTACTCTGCGCGAACTTGTGCGCCGACCGCGTTGGTGAGGCGTTCCAGTTTTTCGCGAGACAGCTTCGCGCGAATCTCATCTTTCACCTGGTCCAGGGTGGGCATCTCCCGGCTTTCGAGTTTGAAGACGATAAAGACTGACGTTTGTTCGATCACTTTGCTCACCTCGCCGGGCTTCAGCGCGAAAAGCATGTCTTCTTGGTCTTTGGCATAAACGCCGCGATGTATCGGCGCCATCTTGGTTGGCGGAGGCGATTTAACCGCGAGTGCCTCCAGCGTTTCCTTCTCAATCTTCTCGAAGTCGTCGCCCTTGACGGCGCGATCATGGGCTTCATCTGCCAGCTTCTTTGCCCTGGCCGCGAAGTCAGCGTCTTTCAGGTTGGCCGTGTTGTATTTGGGTACGGACAGGTGGACAAGATGAAGCTCTTCAAAATTGGCCAAGTTACTTTTGTAGTAGCTGCGGATTTCTTCCGGGGATATTTTCTGCGCTTCCTCTTGCAAGCGCACGCGATACATATCGCTCAGGGCTTTCATGCGCGCCAGTTTGAGGACCTCCGCAAAACGAGGGTCTTTAGCCACGCCGGCTTTTTCCGCGGCGGTGGCGCCGGCCAGCAGATCAATGTAACCCACGGCGATATCGCGGCGCTGCGGAGCAAGAACGCTCCGTCCTGTCGCCTGCACAACGTCTATCACCGCTTCCATCTGCCGCCGGGTTACCACCGTCACGCATGGATCGGATGACGCGGCAGGTTTGTCTGCCTTTTTCGCCGCAGACGTTTCACACACTCCGTGAATCGTCACGACTGCCTTGTTCAGGGGCACATTGAGCCCGGTAGAGGAAGACTTGGGCGCCGCCGCTGGGCTGTTGTCTGATCCTCTGGCCATGGAGGCGGCTTGGGCCGCCGGTTTTGTTGCAGCCGGTGAGGATGGGTTGTTGGTTGAAGTTTGCGGAAATGCCGCGGCGACCGCGAATAGCATTAGGCTTAAGAAAACCCGAAGTGCATTACGAAGCATGTTGACTTACCCTTCCGTCGTTGTCCGCGAGCGTTGTAGAGTCGCGGCGTGTGCGTACCATAGCGCAACTCCACTTCAATCCTCAACAGAAAGTTGTATTGGGAACTCCAATGCGCGCAAAAACGGCGTGATCAAAATTGATCAAACATGCGTCGCCGGCGATGTAGATACCCGCCGAGCGCTTGGCGTGTGCAAAACGGCACTACCAGAATCTAAAGAAGTTATTCTCCGCAGGGAACAGACCGGCGGGCGAAGATGTTCATTCCGGAACACAACGCTGGGTTGCGTGCATGCGAAATGCTCAAAAAATTGCAACATTAAAGACTTTAATCTGAAGTTAATCAGCCTCTAATAGCCGGCGCGCATTGTCACGCTTGTCAGAAAGCAAGTTTCCGGAACGACAAGTTGGCTTTTGCGGGCCGCTCCGATCCGGAAGTCACCAAAAAATCCTCGCTCCCACTCGAACGTCTAATTCGGGCACGCGCAAGTTGGGTAGCTGAACAGCAAGACTGGATATCGGTCTGCGCTTACGTTCGCTACATGTGTCCGTAGAGCAACCTATTCCGTCTTCAAAACTTCAGCACCATGAAGGCTTGGCTGGTTGCCCATTCCAAAGTCCAAGAGACCGGCCTTCCCTTTAGTTGGCATAGAAGCAGTTGCGCTGCACCTATCAGGCAATTGCAGCCGGAGATCGCCGTTGCATAATGCAGCCCCATCCAAGGTCCAGGCGGATCCAGCTTCAGCCAATTCAACCATCGCTCCGAAGCTCAGGCTCGGACGGGAAAGACGGACATTGAAATCTATGAAATCCCCTACAAGACTTCAACAGAAACGAGCTTGCGGAACGCCGATCTCCCGCCTGGCCGCCTTTCTGTGCTTTGCGATTTTGATGGTCTGCGCCATTACAGCAAGCGCGCAGAACGTCACGCAACTCAACGTACCGACCACCACCACGCTGTGGGCCGGGACCCAGGACTACGTGCAATTTGGTTTGTCCTCGTTGACCTTCCCCGCCGCCGGCGTAATCCTGCCGGGTACGGCGATCAGCCAGTTCACCGGCCAGCCGGAACGCCACCTGTGGTACGGTGACGCCAGCAACGGCTTCTGCCGCGTTGACCCTGAAATTGACGATCCGAACCTCACGCAGCCCGCACCGGGCATCGGGCGTTTCAACAACATCATCACCACCTGCGTGGGCGCCATTCAAGCCGGCGCGTTTGCTCCGATGCAGGTTACGTGGGACGCCACCACCAACACGCTCTATGCCGCTGACATACCGCGTACGGCCAACGGCGTCATCCGCATGCACTACCTTCCTGCTGGCGACAACGGGCATGGCTCCATCGATCCCCTCCACGTTGAATCGCTGATGGGAAATGACACAGCCAGAAACAGCGCTGGCGGCTGCCCGGTTGTGACGGATCCGCGACTCGTTGCGCAAACTCCATTCACCATGTCTTCAGCGGCTCTGGGACCGGATGGCAACCTGTACATCGGATGGATGCGCAACGGCTCCATCGTCCGCATCCCCCATCCTGCAACTTTTGATCCGAATCTGGATTCTGAGTGCGCCCAAATTCAAGTGGTTGGTTTCGCTCCTGACGCCCGGTTCGGCAACGGCGCAGCGGCCGGCCATACCTTTGGTCTGGCCTGGATCGGCCACACCATGTTTGGCGCGGACAACATTGCTCCCTGGATCAAGGAGAACTTTGACCAGTGCAACACTCCGCAAAACGGCTTCGTGCTTTGCGGCCCCACACAGAATACGGGAACGGAAATCCTGGGTGCTTTTGTGCCCGGCCCGCAGGCGGGTATCGTCAGCGACTTTACTTACAACGGTCCTAACACTACCTTCCCCGGAAACTCACTGTATGCCATGACGCTGAGCGGCGCGGCCCGCATCATCAATGCCACGGACGTAACCAACATTGCGATCACACCGCAGTTCGGTGGAACGTTCTGTTTCTTGGTCGGCGGCACGGTTGACACCAGCGATCTGGCGAACGAAACGTTTTACGCTGGGGTTGACTGCACCCAGGGCGCCATCAACGGTGCGGCGGCCATTTACAAGATCGTCCCGCAGCCTCCAGCCGGCGCGCCTCCGGGAGTTCCTTCCGGCGTAACAGCGAGCAACGCCACGCCTCCAGGAGCACTGGCTGGCACGGCGCTAGTCAGCTGGATTCCGTTGCCCAACGGTCAAGCGACGAGCGGATACGTTGTCCGCACAGTGCTGGCCGGGACGCAGACTTTGGCGATTCCTGACACCGCAATCGGTCCAGGACCGAACGGCGTAGTCCCCACCAGCGCCCAGATTACTGGATTGCCTTTGGGCACGCCCGTGCAGTTCCTGGTGGCCGCCAGCAACACCTTCGGTACCAGCCAGTTCTCCATTGCCAGCGGTTCGTTCACGGCGTTTGTCCCCACGGCTCCTGGCGCCCCGACAGGCGTAGTGGCCACCGCGGGTAACGCTTCTGCTCAGGTTGCGTGGTCAGCTCCTTCCAGCAATGGCGGACTGCCCATCACCAGCTATACGGTTACCGCTCAACTCAACGGCGTAACCTCAGTGGGCAACGTGACGGTTCCGGCAAGCCAGACCGGTGTGAACTTCACCGGCTTGACCAACACTTCGCAGTACAACTTTGTGGTTGTGGCTACCAACGCGGCCGGCAACAGCGCGGCTTCACTGCCTTCCAACGCAGTGACTCCGACCGTGCCGGATGTGCAGGATATCTCCATCACCATGGCTTCGCCGTCGTCCTTGAACGCCGGATCGTTCGTCACTTTCACCATGACCATCAAGAACAACGGTCCTGGCGACGCTCCGAACGTGACTCTGGCGGACACGCTGCCGGCGCCGTTCGTGTCGTTCACGACCACCCAGGGCGCCTGCTCGATTGCGGGCAGCAACTTTAGCTGCACGCTGGGCGGCATGCTTGCGGGTTCCACCGCGACGGTGAAAGTGACCGTTGCCATGGGCTCCTCGGCCCTCACCAACTCGGCGACCGTCACGCTGCGCGATCTACTCGGCAACGTGAAGACCACCGATCCGAACACGGCCAACAACACCGCCAGCTCCACCACGAGTGTCACCAGCGGCGGCGGCGGCGGCGTGACCGCTGACATTCAGATCGTCGGTTCAGCCCAGAATGGTGGACCAGCGGTTGGAGCCAGCGATCTGTTCACGTGGCAGATCAAGAACAACACCGGCAACCAGGCGGCCCCGAACGTAAGCTTTGAGGCCACACTGCCGATCTCGTTCACGGTTGTCCCCGGCAGCCTTAGCGCGAACCAGGGAGGAAGTTGCTCCGTGGCTCCGGCTACTGGGAGCTCGGGTCAGACCCTGAGCTGCCTTACCAGCAGCTTGGCGGGCGGCCAGACGATGATTGTGACCTATAACGTGACGACCTCTGTGGCGGGCACTTTCGGTACGACCGGAAGAACAACTTCGGGCGCCAACGACAGCAACCCCAGCAACAACTCGTTCACGGTGAACATACAGCCGAAGTAAGCAGTCGGCGTTACTGCGCCGGGGTGCAGCAAGACCGCACCCCGGTTAAGTTGAAGAAGTTTTGAAAAGAAATCTGGCGTTTTCTACGACGGTAGAGATGCCTGATCCGGGGCTACCGGTCACGACGGACTCGAAACCGGCAGCCTTCCCCTACGGAGGTGAATCACGAATATGCCCTACCACAAGCTTTTCGGCGCGCGGCCGGGAGCTTGATCACAACTTAACTCGACATTTAGTACTGCTACACTTTTGAAGTTGGATAGCCGCTCGAATTTGCCTTCCCGCGGCTACTCCAACTTCAATTTTTTTGTTCGGGTGCTGCCGGCCAAAGTAACTTGTTGAAAGAGTTCCTGCGTCTTACTAGATGAGTGCATCGCAAAACTCCAAAAGATATAGTCCGCTCAAATTCTTATAAGTTTTAATAAGCTTTCAATTTTCTTCTAATGTCCCGGAGAGAACATACGCCCATTCGACGGATCGATGCTTCCGGGTCCCGAGTCACACGCGCGGCCTGACTTCAACGGCCAAGTCTCCTACCTGAGCATCTTCAAGAGATGCTTGTGCATTTTTTGTTCCTCACTGGATCCCGTCGTGCAACGGCTCTGCTTGGCAGATGAAATCCACCTAAGGTAAAAGGCTTTCACTTGGCCCAAGGGCCCACGCCGTATCATCCACGGTTTGCATGGCCCTCCCCCTTCCGGTCTTTTCTCTGTTGAGACGGTTGCACTCCAACCCTTTGCGCGTGTGCACGCTCCATTCCGAGGGACTTAGCCCCTGGGGGCCACGGCTCCATTTGTTAAGTGACCCCAGGGCATCCCCAACCCTGGTGAGCTGTTCCGGGCGGCCCGCTTGTCCCCATGAAGGCGAAGCTGCAACTGCAGTTCACGTTGATTGTCGCGGAGGCAAAGCGCTTCCGGACAGGAAAGACGGAATGTTTTGATGAGCAGCAGCTTCTGTACAACAAACAATTCTGGGCCGATATCGGGCAAGGTACGACCGGTACCTTTGCTTGCCCTTTGTCTGGCTCTCCTCCTGGCGTTTGCCGCAAGCACAGCAAGCGCCCAGAACGTGACAGAAATCAATACCCCCACTACCACCACACTCTGGGCCGGGACCCTGGATTTTGTCCAGTTTGGTCTATCTTCGCTGACGTTTCCCGCCTCCGGAGTGATACTGCCAGGCACGGCCATCAGCCAGTTCACCGGCAAGCCGGTTCGCCATCTGTGGTACGGCGATTCCAGCAACGGCTTCTGCCGCGTTGATCCGGAAATTGACGATCCCAACCTGACTCAGCCGGCGCCGGGCATCGGTCGCTTCAACAACATCATCACTACTTGCGTCGGCGCCATTCAGGCGGGTGCTTTCGCGCCCATGCAAGCCACCTTCGACGCGTCCACGAATACCATCTATGCACCGGATATTTCCCGTACCGCCAACGGCATCATCCGCATGCATTACATTCCCGGCGGTGACAACGGACATGGGTCGATTGATCCGATTCACGTTGAATCCCTCATGGGTAACCAGACGGCGCGAAACGCCGCCGGCGGCTGCCCGGTAGTCACGGACCCGCGCAACGGAGCCACGCCCTTTACCATGGGAGCCTCGGCGCTCGGGCCGGATGGCAACCTGTACATTGGATGGTTTCGCAACGGCACCATCGCGCGCATTCCGCATCCGGCCACGTTTGATCCTGCCAACCCGGCCGATTGCGCCAGCATTGACGTGCCGATCTTCGCGTCCGATGCCAGGTTTGGCGCGGGCGGTGCCGCAGGCCATACCTTTGGCCTGGCCTGGATTGGCCACACACTGTTTGGCGCGGACAATATCAGTCCGTGGTTCAAAGACAACGCCGACCAGTGCAACACGCCGGCCAACGGCTTTGTTCGCTGTGGCCCGGTGCAGGGCGCCGGAACTGAAATCCTAGCGGCCTTTGCTCCCGGTCCGCAGGCCGGCATTGTCAGCGACTACACCTATAACGGTCCCAACACAACCTTTCCCGGAAACTCGTTGATCGCGGCCACCCTCAGCGGGTTGGTCAAGATCGCCAACGCCACTGACGTCGCCAATCTGACGGTGCAACCTTCGTACGGCGGCACGTTCTGCTTTGTCACCGGCGTCACCATTGACACCAGCGACCTGGCGAACGAAACCATCTACGTTGGATCAGATTGCACGCAGGGCGCGATTAACGGCGCTGCGCAGATCTGGCGGGTCAAGCCAGAGCCGCCTGCGGCTGCGCCTCCGGCCACTCCGACTCTGGTTTCCGCCACGGCCACCGCCAACGCGGCAACCGTGAACTGGATCCCAGTGCCCAACGGCCAAGCCATCGCGAACTTTGTTGTACGCACGTTGCTCGCGAATGGTGCGGCTTCCGGAGTTCCTGATCTGACGGTTGGACCCGGCGCGAATGGAATTGTTCCCCGCGCGACGCTCGTCACGGGACTCACCAACGGAGTTGCGCTCCAGTTCCAGGTGCAAGCCTGCAACAGCAACGGTTGCAGTCCGTTCTCCATTGCCAGCGCCGCAGTCACGCCGCAAGCCCTGACTGCTCCTGGAGCGCCAACCGGCGTTGTCGCCAGCGGGCTTAACGCTTCCGCCCAGGTTGCCTGGTCCACTCCAGCCAACACCGGAGGATCACCGATCACCGGTTACACCATTACTGCGCTGATTGGAGGAGTACCCACAGCCCTCAAAACCAACGCGCCGCCAACAGCTACGGGCGCGGTGATCACTGGCTTGACCAATGGCACCACCTACAGCTTCACCGTCCATGCCACCAACGCGACGGGCAGTAGCACAGAGTCGCTGCCATCCAACGCGGTCACGCCTTTTGTGCCCAACGTGAACGATCTGGCAATCACCATGACCGCACCGGCCTCAGTGAACGCTGGTGCATTCGTGAACTTCAACATGGTGGTGACCAACGGCGGGCCTGGAAACGCGGCGGATGTGACTCTCTCCGACACCATTCCCGGGACGTTCCAGTCGTTTACCACCACCCAGGGCGTCTGCGTTCGCACCGGAAGCATCCTTAGCTGCAACCTGGGCGGGATGGTTGCCGGAGCCACCGCGACGATCAAGCTGACCGTGGCGATTGGCACCACGGCCATGACCAACACGGCCTCGGTGCAACTCAGAGATGCCAACGGCAACATCGTGAACAACGATCCTAACCTGACGAACAACCTGGCGAGTGCGACAACCGCAGTCAACGTTGTTGCGCCGCCCACTCCTCTTCCTCCTGCTCCTCCGCCGGTAGCTGGCGGCGGTGGCGGCGGCGGCGGTGGTGGTAAAGGCGGCGGCGGCGGAGCTGCTGGCGGCGGCGGTGGTGGTGGTGGAGCTGCCGGCGGTGGCGGTGGTGGTGGTGGTGGCAAAGGCGGCGGTGGCGGAGCTGCTGCCGGCGGCGCTGCTACCGGTGGGGCTGCCGGAGCGGCTGCTCCCACAGTCAAGACTGGCGGTAGAGGAAAGGGTTAATGCGGATTTACGCAATAACCTTGATTGCGAAAACGATCGGCGCGATAGGGCATATCGGGTCGTTTTCGGCCGGGGTGCAGCTACTGACGGAGCACCCCGGTTTACTCAAAATCCGGCATCGTTGCTAACCGGCAAAGATGCCTGATCGTGTGGGCTGCTGGGATAATCGGAAAGGCCCGGCAGCCTGCATCACAAAGAAGAGAACCATGGAAGTGAATTACGGACAAGTACTGCAAGATTCCTGGGCACGATCTCCAGGAAGGGCCCCAGGCTTATGAACTTCGTTTTGGCACTGCTTAGGGAAGTTGGACAGCCAATTTGCGGACAGGCAAAAGGGCTTTCCAGCTTCCCCTCCTTACCGGCACTCTTCTGATTGGGCTTCCGCCTGCCTCAGCCTTGCCATTTCTGTCGTATTCGGATACTTCTCTCTATGCGTGCAGGCAATTACACAAAAAAATATAGGTCGGCATGCATTCTTAGAAACTTTAATAATTCTCCAATAGCCGTCTAATGTTCAAGAGAGAACATACTCCCATCGACGGCTAGATGCTTCCGGACCTTCTCACGCGCTGGTCAGACTTTAACGACCGGGATGTTGTTCCGAGCATCCAACTGAAAAGGTTAACTTTTCAGGCTCCGGGTGGACCGTCGGTGCAACGCTCTTGTTGGCATCCCGATGGCCAAGCAAGGACGGCTTTTGAGAAAGCCCCGGGGTTTGTCCCGCTCTAACGGATGGCGGAGATTGAAACCCTTCCTGCTCGCCTCGCCTTACATGTCAACCAGCCTGCTTCTTACCCATAGCGCGTTCGCACTCGCCGTCCCCCTGTGTTTCCCCTGCCTGAACCGGCAAGCATCTAGCCGTCGGATTGACTGCAGTTTCCCCTGAGGGTGGCTGCTTCCGGGCAGGAGGGACACGTTGATGTCAAGCTGGAGACGGATTTTTGAATTTGGGGGCCCCATTTCCGGGATTTCAGGGGCTTCACAAAAGAGCAAGCTTTGGATGGGCCTTGCTCTACTCCTGGTGCTGGCGGCCGGCGCCGCCAGCGCTCAGAGTCCAACGGAGTTTGCCACAGGCGTAACTTCTCCCGGCGGAGGTTTAGTCCTGAGCGGTACCGCAATCAATCCGGCAACGGGCCAGCCGTACAGGCATCTGTGGACCAGCGACCAGGGAGGCTTCGGCCTCTGCCGCCTGGATCCTGATGTGGATACACCTGGGCCGCACTTCATCAACGGCGGAACCTGCATGCCCATCATTGATGGCGTCTTCTTCAAGCCCGGCCAGTTTGCCTTTGATCCCGCTACCAACAATATCTACGCTGTTGATCTGCAAGCCAATTCCCGCGGGATCTTCCGCCTGCATTACATTCCTTCGGGAAGCAGCGGCCACGGGTCGGTGGATCCGATTCACACGGAAGTTTTAGGCGGCAATCAACTGGGCGGGCGTCAGACCCTGCCGGGTTGCGGCATCGCCGGGAATGTCCCCAATTCGGCGGTGCTGGGGCCCGACGGCAACCTATATATAGGATTCAAAGCCAGCGGCGACATTCTCCGTGTGGCTGCTCCCCAGACCGAGCCGCTGCCTTGCGCCAACGTGCAGGTGATCGGAACCACTGCGGACGGCAGGAAGAACTTTGGTCTGGGCTGGATTGGCCACGACCTGTTCGGCGGCGACGGGCTGGCCGCCTGGGTGATCCCCAGCGCTGACCAATGCTTGACGCCACCGAACGGCAACATACCTTGCCACGCAACCAACATTCTTGTAGGACAGACGGCGACCCCCAGCTTTGTCATGAGTGATCAGATCTATCCGGCGCTCAACGGCAGAAAGCTGTTTGTCGGCAATCCCAGCGACCTTACATTGGTGGACATTGCAACCCAGCAGGTGACTCTGGGCTTTGCCACAGGCTTCCAGTTCCTCAGCGGAATGGCGCTCGATCCTACCAACATGAACCTGTACGTGGCGGATGATCCGACAGAAGGGATTGTCGGCGGATTTGGACGCTGGTGGTTTCTGGGTAACAGCGGCGGCAGCATCGCTCCGGTATCTCTGGTGAGGTTTGCCGACGGAGTGACCGCGCCATCGGGAGGAACAGTGCTGATCGGTTCGGGAATCAATCCCGTCAGCGGCAAGCCCTTCCGGCATCTATGGTCAGGCGATCAGGGCGGGTTCGGACTCTGCCGCCTGGATCCGGACATTGATTCTCCCGGTCCACACGTCATGAACGCCAGCACCTGCATTCCGTTTGTTGCCGGGGTGCAGTTCAAGCCGGGCCAGATGGCTTTTGATCCGATTACCAACAATCTTTATGCGGTGGACATGCAAGCCAACACTAAAGGCATTTTCCGCCTGCATTTTCTCCCCGATGCGGATAACGGCCATGGCGGCGTGGACATCATTCACCAGGAAGTCCTGGCCGGAAACGGCGGCGTGGGACGCAACGGCCTCCCAGGTTGCGGCATTGCCGGCAACGTTCCCAATTCAGCGGTGCTGGGTCCTGACGGCAACCTTTACGTAGGCTTCAAAGCCAGCGGTGACATTCTTCGCATTACAGGCCCGCAGACTGATCCTGTTCCGTGCAGCAACGTTCAGGTGATAGGCAGCACTCCCGACAACACCAGGGACATGGGTCTGGGATGGATTGGTCATGATCTGTTCGGCGGTGATGGCCGTGCCGCGTTCATCATCCCCAACGCCGACCAGTGCATGACCCCGCAGAACCCGAACCCGTGCCATGGCAACAACATTCTGCAGCGCGAAACGGCCAACCCATCGTTTGTGATGAGTGACCAGATGTATCCGGCGCTGAACGGCAGAAATCTGCTTGTGGGCCAGCCGGGAAGCATCACCCTGGTGAATCCTGTATCTCTTGAGGTCAACCTTAATTTTGTAAACGGCTTCCAACTGCTGAGCGCCATCACGCTGGATCCAACCGATCTGACGCTTTTCGTCGCGGATGACCCGTCGGCCGGGCTCTTGCCGCAACAAGGACATTGGTGGCAGGCTGCTCCGGTGCAGGTCACGCCCAAAGTGCCCGGCGCGCCTCTGTTTGTGCAGGGTATCGCTGAGGACGCTGCAGCGCTGATTAGCTGGACCCCGTTCCCGGATGGCCAGACCATTACCAGCTACACGGTACGCGCGTCATTTTCCAGCTCCGGCGTACCGGTACCAGACGTCATCGTGACTGCGCCTCCGGGAAGCACTGCCGTGCCGCCCTCAGTGACCGTGACCGGCCTGGTCAACAACTCGCAGTATTCGTTTATCGTAGCGGCAACCAACGACGTTGGCACCAGCCGCTGGTCTCTGCCCAGCAGGCTCATTCAGCCGTTTGCTCCTGCCGTGCCCAAAAAACCTGCCCACGTTTTTGCGGCCGGGCATGATTCCTCGGCCACCGTGTCGTGGACAGCCGTCCCGGACTACTTGAACGGAGGCTTCCCCATCATTGTGTACCGCGTTGAAGTGGACGCCGATGGTGTTGAGGTGCAGATTGAAGATGTTCCCGCGTTGCAGACCTCGACGGAAATCACCGGCTTGAAGAACGGCACGCCATACACATTCAGGATCTATGCCACAAACAAGCTGGGTGACAGCGTGGCTTCGCTGCCTTCGAATGTGGTTGTCCCCTCGGCAACGCCGGTAGGGAGCGCTCCCGGCCAGCCCACGGGAGTCTCCGCCGTCGCCGGCAACGGGTCCGCCTCGGTTTCCTGGAGTGCTCCAGCGTCTAGCGGCAGCAGTCCGATCACCGGATACTTCGTCCACGCGCTGGTGAATGGAGCATTTGCGCCCATCACCGCGATCGCCAATGCGCCGAACACCAGCGCGACGATCAACGGCCTGACCAATGGGACCACTTATACGTTTGACGTCCAGGCTGTAAACGCATACGGCTTAGGACAGCTGTCGCCACCGTCGAATGCGGTAGTGCCCAGCACGCAGATCACTCCTAAAGGCGTGGTTCCGGGCGTGCCGACCGCGGTCAACGCCGTGGGCGGATTGAACTCAGCCACGGTCTCATGGACTGCGCCGGCCAGCAGCGGTTCCAGCGCGATCACCAACTACAGCGTGGTCGTGCTCGCCGGTGGTGGGCCAAGCGGAATCTCCATCAACGTGCCCGCGCCTGGCACGCAAGCGGTGGTGAACGGATTGACCCCAGGCACCAGTTATGCGTTCCAGGTCCACGCATTCAATGCCGCGGGCGACAGCGGCGCGTTGCTAACATCCAATACGATCACTCCCACGGCGCCGCCGGCAAACACGGCCCCTGGTGTGCCAACCAATGTGGTTGCGTCCGCGGGCACGGGTTCGGCAAGTGTCGCGTGGACTGCTCCCGCTTCCAACGGCGGCCAGCCTGTCACCAGTTATGTCGTCGTCGCTCTGGCGGGCGGAGCTCCAACCAACCAGACGATGACCGTGACTGCGCCCACCAGTGCCGTGGTCTTCAACGGTTTGACCGGCGGAAACACCTACACGTTTGTGGTTCACGCCGTCAACTCCGTGGGCGACAGCGGTGCCTCGGCGCCTTCCAACGCGATTACCCTGGCTGGGCCTCCGCCCGCGGCCTCTGAGCCCAACGTTACTGTGACCCTGAGCGGGCCCACCAGCGTGCCGGCCGGAGTGAATGGAAACTTCGCGATTACCGTCACCAACAATGGATCTGGCGCCGCCTCTCGCGTGACGCTTACCCACACGTTTACCGCAAGCAGCGCGACGCGGGTGTCGCACACCATCAGCCAGGGCAATTGCACGGAGCGCGGCGCCAAGCTTGTTTGCGAGTTAGGCGGCATGGCGCCAGGTTCCAGCGTGACGCTGAACGTTGCACTCGCCGTGCACGCAGCCTTCACCAGCAAGGCCATCGTGCTGGCCTGGGATGTCAGCGGACGCACGGTAGCGGCGTCGAATCCCGCGAGCGGCGTGACGAAAATGAGTACTTCCATGGCGGCGGCAGTCGCCGCCAGCACCACCACGGACCTGCAGATTTCCGGTTCAACCGTGGCGGCCGGCGCCAACACCACTGTTCTGTGGGTGGTGTCAAACCTTTCGCCGCAACCGGCAAACACCGTGCAGTTCACCAATCAATTGCCCTCAACCCTGCAATTTGTGGACGTCACCACCAGCGCGGGAGTGAACTGCACCGCCCCTGCCGCAGGTTCGGCCGGCTCATTGGTCACCTGCAGTTTGACGTCACTTGCCGGTGGGCAAGATATGGTCGTTGCCGTCACAGTTAGTCCCACGGCCGGGGCCACCTCTTTTACCGATACTGCGTCCGTGGCTTTTTCCGGAACGGACAGCCAACCGGCCAACAATTCAGCTTCTGTAACCTTCACTGCCGCGGCCAGCGCGATCGTCAGCCTTGCCGGCGGCGGTGCTGTAAGCGCGGGTGGCAATGGCGGGGCCACCGGCGGAAATTCCGGCGGCGCTACTTTCGGCGGGAATAGTAGCGCCACCGGGCCTAATCCTGATAATGTTAGCAACCACAGCGGAGTTGTGGCCGCAGGGACTCGTCGCCAGCAGTTCGGTGCGGTTCTCCCGGACGCAAACCCGCGCGGCAATCGGGCGCAATGAAGTTTGGTTTTTAACGAGGTTGTAACCGTACTCCTGCCCGATGGTTTACGGCTACAGCAGGGGCTGTCGTTCAGTTCGGCCCGCAAAGCGGCAGCCCCGACTATTATCTTCCACGCGGGAAGCTGAAGCACTCGCTGATCATACGCGTGCAATTGCTCAAACCAGGAACCGGATTCGGGCCCGGCGCTGGGATTGAGCACTCGGCGAACAACCAATGGTCGTTACACGGAACTTTACATAGCATGCAGCCCGAACAAGTTACTCCCTCAGCAATCGCGTCCGCTCCCAGGCCGCTTTATGGCCTGGACTTTCAAATTGCGGACCTTCTCTTTCCCAACGGCATGAACGGCAACCTCCTTCTTCTAAGAAGGAAAGAAATGCTTTTTCGCCAGGACACAACCGCTGACGCCGCGTTTTACCTGCAAGAAGGCCGGATCAAGCTTCGCGTGGCGTCGGCAGGCGGCCGGATCGCTACGGTGTCGCTCATGGGGCCCGGCGAACTGCTGGGCGAAGAATGCCTGGCGTCCAAGCTTTCTCTTAGACCGGCCACTGCCGTTGCTGTTTCCGATTGCACCATCGTCAGGCTTGAGCGCCTGTTCCTGGAGCAGTTGCTCCGCAGTGAACCCGGGTTCCAGGAATTCTTTCTGGATCTGGTTCTCGCCCGCAATCGCCGCATGCAACAGGACTTGATGGCCCACCTCAGCTATTCCGGAGAGAAGCGCCTGGCCCGCCTTCTGCTCCTGATTGCCGGGCTTGACGACTGTGCCCAAGACGAAAAAGTGATTCCGCGAATCAACCAGGACGAACTGGCGGAAGTGGTCGGCACCACGCGGGCCCGCGTGAGCTACTTCATGAACCGCTTTCGCGACAAGGGTTTCGTTGACTACAACGGCGAACTCACAGTGCGCAGGTCCCTGCTGGAAGTAATCCTATAGTTCCTGAGGACCAGGAAGACGCCCAGTCTGCCTCGCTGGCCATCGTCGCCGGCAAAGAGATATGCTCACGCTTGCGGCGGGCGTGTGCTTGGTACCATCCACCAAGCTGGATTTATGATGAAAGACGCTGAGGGCGGCGCCAGCGCACAGCCAACACCGTAACTTCGAACTATCGCCCCGACTCCATTCCAGTGGAGGCATTGATGACGAAAGAAGAGATACGCCTCAAGGATTCCCAGTCGCGCACCCGGCACTGGAAGCGATGGGGCCCGTACTTGAGCGAACGCGCTTGGGGCACGGTGCGAGAAGACTACAGCGCCGAGGGAGACGCCTGGGATTATTTTCCGCATGACCACGCCCGCTCCCGAGCCTACCGCTGGAGTGAGGACGGCATCGCCGGTATTTGCGACCGCCACCAGCATCTGTGCTTTGCCCTGGCGTTGTGGAACGGGCGCGACCCCATCCTGAAAGAACGCCTCTTTGGCCTCACCGGCAACCAGGGCAACCACGGCGAAGACGTAAAAGAATACTACTTCTATCTGGACAGCACACCCACGCACTCTTACATGAAGTATCTCTATAAGTATCCGCAGGCCGAGTTTCCCTACGATCAATTGCTGGAGGAAAATCAGCGGCGAGGCAAGAACGATCCCGAATTTGAACTCATGGACACCGGCGTGTTCCAGGACGACCGATATTTTGACGTCTTTGTTGAATACGCCAAGGCCAGTACGGATGACATCTGCATCGTGCTGCGGGTGGCGAACCGCGGGCCGGAGGCGGCAGAAATCCATCTGCTGCCAACGCTATGGTTCCGCAACACCTGGTCGTGGGACCCGGGGAGTCCCAGACCTGATCTGGAGCTGGACAAGGCCGGCGCGATTCACGCGGCAGACGCCGAACTGGGCGACTACCGTCTGTACTTTGCCGCGGGCGGCACTCCGCTGTTTACCGAGAATGAAAGCAACACCCAGCGTTTGTGGAACGCCGCCAACAAATCGCCCTATGTGAAAGATGCGTTTCATCACTGGGTGATTCATGGAGAAGCTTCCACCGTCAACCCGCAGATGCGCGGCACCAAGGCTGCCATCCATTACAAACTGGAGATAGCTGCCGGTCAGGAAGCAGTCGTCAAGTTGCGACTGAAGCAGCAGGACGCAGAGGCCGCGTCCGGCGACATGCTGGGCGCTGAGTTTGATCACACCTTCCAGCTGCGCCGGCAGGAAGCCGGCGAGTTTTATGGCAGCGTGGTTCCGGAAGATGCCAGCGAAGACCGCCGCAACGTGATGCGCCAGGCTTTTGCCGGACTCCTTTGGGGCAAGCAGTTCTATCACTACGTTGTGCGTGACTGGCTCAACGGAGACCCTGGCCAGCCTCCACCTGCACCGGAGCGCAAGCAAGGGCGGAACCACGCATGGGAGCATCTCTACAACGCTGACGTTATTTCCATGCCGGACAAGTGGGAGTATCCCTGGTACGCCGCTTGGGACCTGGGGTTCCATTGCGTGTCGCTTGCGCTGGTGGACCCGGACTTTGCCAAAGAACAACTGGTGCTGATGTTGCGAGAGTGGTACATGCATCCCAACGGGCAGATTCCCGCGTACGAATGGTCTTTTGGCGAAGTAAATCCTCCGGTGCACGCCTGGGCCGCATACCAGGTGTACCTCACGGACAAAGCCAAGAACGGCGGTCACGGGGACACGCAATTTCTGGAGCGCGTCTTCCACAAGCTGCTGCTGAATTTTACCTGGTGGGTGAACCGCAAAGACGTGGAAGGCATGAACGTGTTCCAGGGCGGTTTCCTCGGGCTGGACAACATTGGTGTGTTTGATCGGCGTGCGGAGCTGCCCGCGGGGGGAAACGTCGAGCAGTCTGACGGCACCAGTTGGATGGCCATGTATTCACTCGATATGCTGGCCATCGCGCTGGAACTGGCTGCCGGCGATGCGACGTATGAAGATGTGGCCAGCAAGTTCTGGGAGCACTTTGTTTACATTGCGCGCGCCATGAACCACATGGGTGATGACGGCCTCTCCCTGTGGAACCAGGAAGACAATTTTTTCTACGACGTCCTGCATCTGCCGGACGGGACGCGCTTGCCCCTGCGCGTGCGCTCCATGGTGGGATTGATCCCCTTGTATGCGGTCCAGATTCTGGAACCGGCCCTGCTTGATTCCATGCCTTCATTCAAGCGCCGCCTGGACTGGTTCATTGAAAACCGCAAAGACCTCATCGGCAACATGGCTTGCATGAAGACCCCTGGCCACCAGGAACGACGGCTTCTTTCCGTCGCGAGCAGGGAACAGCTGCGGAGCATCCTGCAGTTCATGCTGGACGAAGATGAGTTCCTCTCGCCCTGCGGCATTCGCGCCTTGTCGCGATATCACAAGGACCATCCGTACACGCTGGAGCTGGATGGCACAACGCATTCGGTGGACTATGAGCCGGCGGAATCCAGGTCCGGCCTTTTTGGAGGCAATTCCAACTGGCGCGGTCCTATCTGGTTTCCGGTGAATTATTTGCTGGTGCACGCGCTGCGCCGCTTCCACCAGTATTTCGGCGACTCCTTCAAAGTGGAGTGCCCCGCGCGTTCCGGACGGATGGCCAATCTTGACGAAGTTGCGGATGAGATCGCGCGCCGCCTGGTCAGTACGTTTGAGAGAAACGGCGAAGGCCGGCGCCCGGTATTCGGCAACAATGATAAGTTCCAGTCTGATCCTTACTGGTGCGACTACGTGCCCTTCTATGAATACTTTCATGGTGACAGCGGGGCGGGCGTGGGAGCCAGCCACCAGACCGGCTGGACGGCCCTTGCGGCCAGCATGATTTGGGAGCTGCACTTAAAGGTCAGCCAGCAGGGCGATATCGCAATGGATTTGCGGGCAGAGACTTAGTCGCACTCGCAAAGGTTCATGCCTTGAGAGTAGGCTCCGCCGCGGCCACCATGGCTTGCGCAACGGCCCGGATCGTGCGGCGAACGTCGTCCTCTGAAGTCCGCCAGTTGCATACGCTCACGCGCATCGCGCGCTGGCCGCGCCACGTGGTCCCTCCAAAGAACGCTTCGCCGGTCTTGTTGATGGCGGCGATTACCTGGTTTGTACGGCGATCATGGTCCTTGTTCTCTGGATCAAGAAATCGAACCAGCCCTTGATTGATCACCGCAGGTGACAAAACTTCAGCCCCCGGGAGGTTTCCGATTCCGGTGACGAGAGCTTTTGCGTGACCGCAGCAGCGGTCCACCAGAGCGGCGACACCATTGCGTCCAAGCTCGCGCAAAGCAGCATAGGTCGCGAAACCGCGCGCGCGTCGGGAAAATTCAGGGTTCCAATCCATCTGATCCCGCGCGACAGAGTCCATTACCAGGTAGGGCGCGTCGTAAGACATGGAGGCGCGATGCGACTGGGGATGCGCCACGAAGGCGAATCCGGAGTCATAAGGCACGTTGAGCCATTTGTGACCGTCGGTGGCCCACGAGTCGGCGGCCGCCATGCCCTCGGTCAGGCGGCGGTACTTTGGACTCGCCGCAGCCCACAGCCCAAAGGCCCCGTCCACATGCACCCATGCGTCGTGCTGGTGCGCGATTGAAATCAGAGCAGGGAAGTCATCAAACGAACCAAGATTGATTTCGCCCGCCTGCAGAAGCAGAATCGTAGGCGAGGAGGTTTTTTCCTGCAAAGCCTGAGCCACTGCTTCCGGCTGAATGCGGCCCTGGGCGTCCGTGGCCAGGCATTCGATGTTTGCCGTGCCCAGGCCGAGCAGGCGAATGGCGCGGTCCACCGATCCGTGACGCTGGTCACTGGACAGGATTCGAATCAAGGCACTTCCGCTGAGGCCGCGTTCTTCAACGTTCCAGCCGCGTTTTTTCAGGAGATGATGACGAGCGGCGGCCAGGCAAGTGGCGTGGGCCATCTGGCATCCGGTGACGACAGCAAAGCTGGCTGACTCCGGCAATTGAAAGAGCTGCTTGAGCCAGGCGCCGGCTGTTTCTTCAACCACGGCGGCTGCGGGAGCGGTGGCATGCAATCCGGCGTTCTGGTCCCAGGCGGAAGTCAGCCAGTCGGCGGCAACCGCGGAGGGAAGCGCGCCGCCGATCACCCATGCGAAGAACCTTCCACTGCCGGAACCCATGATTCCGCCTTGAACGTCGCGCACCAGTTCGGCAATCACGGTTTCAGGCGCGGTTCCTTCGTCGGCCAAGGGTCTACCCAGTTGGCGACGAAGCTGGGCGTAGTCGGCGGTGGTCCCTACCGGATTTTTGTCCAGGCCCTCAAGGTAAGAAAGCGCTTGCTCGAGTGCGAAGTTAAGTGTGGACCGGGCATCAGTCATAGTTTGTCAACCAAGGTTTTTCAACCAAGCTAAAAATATAGACTTTCTGTAAGAGACTGGAAAGTCAGCGCGCCCGCCCGATCTGCCGTTGGCGAAGAACGCTTGAGCAAATGGGTCAAAGTGAAAGGGGGGATATCCGGAAGTTGCGGTCAAAGCTGCCCGGCATCGGTCGAATACTTCGCGTTGGATGGGAAAACTCGCAGCTGGCGTCAGTCGGCAAACCTTGAAGCCCGCCAGAGGTGCCCCCCCCGGCGCTTCGTCCGCCGGCAGGGCGTGTAGCCTGATTCTTGTCGCTTGCTCTCCCTTACTGATGAGCGGAAGGATGCTCCATCTTGGCGGCCCCGGGTTTGTCTTCAGAAACGGGAGCGGCGCCAGGCGCGGGGGCTGTCTGGGTCTTGAGGAATTTGATGATGGCTGCGGTCTGCTCGTCGTCGAGACGCAGATTCGGCATGTTGACCTGTTTGTATTGCTGAAACAGGGCGGTGGCCAAGGGATCTTTGTCCGCGATCAGCTTCTCCGGAGTCTGGATCATGCGCCACAGCCAGACCTGGTCACGGGACGTGGCCACGCCCTGCAGGTCCGGACCGACCCGGTCGCCGTGGCCGATGCTGTGGCAGGCGGCACAGTGCTTGGCAAACAGGTAGCGGCCGTCGTGCTGATCAAAGTCCAACTGGGCCGCGTGGTCATAGCTGGGCCGGGTGCCCGTAGCGGCGGTATTCTGCCAACTGGTCATCCAACTGCCGATCATGTTGGCCAGGAAGCGCGGATTGTCGGTGGCCCCGTTGCGCAGCCACTGGCCGGTAGCTTCGTTGCCGATTAACACGCTGGGGGTGTGGCCGTCGCGGTCATTGGGATCGGGCTCGCTGTACAGCCCCAATTTCTTGCTGATGGTGTCAATATCGTCCTTCTTGCCGGTAAGGAAAGTCCAGCCTGGGCCGACGTGGAATTTTTCCATGTAGGCTTTCAACACTTCCGGGGTGTCGCGCTTGGGATCAATGGTGATGGAGTAGAAAAAGACATCTTTGCCAACGCGGTCGCCGAGCATCTTCTGCACCTGGACCAGTCGCGCGGTCTCCAGGGGGCAGGCGTCAACACAATGGGTATAAATGAGATCGATGACGACGATTTTGCCCTTCACCACATCGTCGTAAAAATGGACTTTTTGCCCATCCTGGGTAGTGAGTTCGACGTTCGGGAAGTAACTGCTGCCCCAGCGGGAGTTGTCGGCGACGGCAGGCCGGGCGAAGAACACGGCCGCGGTGCAGACCAACAGCGCTGAGATCGCCATGACGTTTGCCCATTTCTTACTGCGCATGGTGAGAGCTCCTGTAGTACTGCTACGTAAGAACACGAATCGAGACTTCTATTGTAGTAAACCGGCGGGCCCTGTGCTAGAGCCCGCCGGTTTGGTTTTGCATGGCGATCCAACCTGGTTCCGGTTTTAGAACGCGGTCGGAGCGATGTCGTCCGGCGGAACGAAGCCCACACCTTGAGGCGTCGGGATCGGCGTCGGCAGCGGCCGCAGGAACGGCGCGCCTCCGTTGTCGATTTCCCAACGAACCAGCATGGCGTTGTCCTCGTGGACCGTGTTATGGCAGTGCTCCATGAACATGCCGCCCCAATCACGGAACTGCATGGTCAAAGTCACGCTGCCGCCGGGACGCAGACGATATACGTCTTTGCGGCCCTGTTCCCACGCGGGAACGTTGGCAGCGCTGCCGTTGCGGGCCAGGATCTGGCCTTCTTCAAAGTGGATGTGGATCGGGTGATCCCAGCCACCGCCACCGTTGACCAGGGTCCAAACCTCACGGGAACCGTAGCTCGGAGCCGCCGAGATGCGGCCGAAGCTCGCGTTGAGCATCGGGCCGTTGTCGGTGGAAACACCCCACGGGCCAGGTTGGTTACCGGAGCCAGTGAAGAAGGCCGCTGGGTCGCCTGCGGGCAGGTTTTGTTTAGCGCCGCTGCCGAACACGAAGGTGCGCTGACGCGCCACCGGAACGTTGGACAGATCGGGGTTGGGAATCAATTGTGTGGGCACCTGGCTCTGATCAGGCTGGGCCGGGTTGCGCACGATGCGGAACTCCAGGAACTTGCCCACGCAAGGATCCGGGGACTTGCCGGCGAGAGCGTCGGCCAGTGTGCGGTCCGCTTTTGGCTTTTTGCCGTTGTTGTGTTCCGCCACGTTGACCAGCCAGACTTTGTCGCCAATGTTGTAGCGAGAAAAGTCAATGACCCAGTCGTAACGTTCGGCGATGCCCTGTTCGTCGGACATCGTTTGCGGCACAACGTTCGGGAGCAGGTTTCCGTCGTTACCGATCTGGATCATGGTCGAGCCGTCGGACAGCCCGTACTTGAAGAAGCGGGAAACGGCGGCGTTCAGGATGCGGAAGCGGTACTTGCGGCGTTCCACTTCAAAGAACGGTTTGTAGGTGAGGTTCACGGTCATCACGTCGCCGATAAATCCGTCGAACGCGAAAATGTCCATGAACAACTGGCCATTGGCATCGAAGGCCTTGTCAGCAAACATCAGGTTGACGTCGTAATCCAGGTTGCCCCAGTCCTTCGAAGTGCCCGAAGGCAGGCGCAGGTTGACGCCGTCATTGATAGACTCGTTGCCGCGATCCAGGCCGCTGTAGATGTTGAACATGGCAGCGTTGCCCTTGTACACGTTCTGGCTGGTGAAGCTGAACATGTGATCGTGGAACCAGTGGGTGGACATGGTCTCGCGCCAGTCGCCGGGGATATTGGTCAGGCCGCCGCTGCCATCAGGAGTGGAAGCGCGGCGGTCGGTAGCGCCGGTGTTGATGGAGCGGAGACCGGCCAGCACTACAGGCCAGTGATAGTCATAGAACTGGCCGGGGAAGAAGAACGCGCCGGTAAAGCCGTCGTTCTCTGCGCCGTGGTGGCCGTTGTGCTCGTGGGTGGAAATGGTGTTGCGCCCGAAGCCGTTGTTCTGCGTCACGTCAGCCGGCAAGGTGTTGTGGTGGCGGAACAGAATCGGCTCCATGTAACGGGCCTGGACCAACTTGGGAGGGATGGTTCCGTTGAATGTCCACACCGCGTTGGGACCCTGCGTGGGAAGACCGGGGTGGAACTTCAGCGGAATCGGCTGGGTCGGGTCAATGCCGGAGTTCAGACTGGATGGCACACCCGGGTTGTAAACCGTGTTGGTCTGGGCCTGGGCCTGGGACATCTCAACCGAGATCTGCGGTGCGTGGTCAGTGAAACCCTGGTGCGCCCAGATTGGTCCGCCCGGACGGCCTTCGATCGGGCCGGTGAGTCCGGTTTGTCCGTTGACCAAGGCCGGATCCAGAAGCTGCTGGGTCTGGTTGGGGCTCCTACGTACCGGATGCTTGAGGACTCGACGAGGCGGACCTTCCAGGAAGTATTGGCCACAGAGGGGATCGCCCACACCTTCAACAAACAGGAGAACCGTCTGCGTTTTTCTGAAAACGGATCGGAACTTATCTTCCGGACAATGGAAAACCCAGACCGCTTACGAGGGGCAAATCTTGCTTGGTTTGCGCTCGATGAACTTACCTATACAAGAGAAGAAGCCTGGACGCGCATTCTGGGGCGTCTTAGGCATCCAGAAGCCCGCCGCCTGTGTGGCTGCGCCGTGTG